>NZ_CP092334.1:3095167-3395683 GCF_018595685.2 Flavihumibacter rivuli | reverse complement strand
ACATATCTTGACAAAAGCCCAAGGCAATCAAACCAGTGTTTATTTAGAAACAGCACAACCATCTAATATTAAATTTTATTCAAGCCTTGGTTTTACAGTATTGAGAGAACTTACAGAGCCAAAAAGCAAACTTCCATTGTGGACGTTTAAGAAAGACTTTTGATGTTTGGGCAAGTTATTTCTAAAGAATAACAGCAACCAACATTGGTTTTTATGCAAGTTGGGCATGACCAGCAAACATCAACAAACTACAAATCCAAACTGTGGTCCGGGCTGGACGAATAACAATCCCTGACCTGCATAAAGCTCTGTTCGGTTATGTGCAACCCTATGGCAACACCCAAACCTTAACCTAACAGATTTCAAACATTGACAACAATAAACTTCTCAAATATTGTTTCTACACTAGTTACGAATGGCTTTCATATAAAGTCAGTTGAAAGTTTTTCACCAGAAAACTCTATTGTGAACACAGGTAGGTACACACAAACGCAAAGCTCCGGCCGTTAGCTGAGATATTTACTAGATAGTTCAAATAATTTGAAACAATATAAATGAAAATGACTTATATGAAATATTCAAGAATATTCAACAACCAATTCCTGCTCCTTCTATTTATTACTGTTCTGGCTAATAGTGTATATGCACAAAACCTTGCCAAAGACATTGATAGTGTCATTCTAAATGTGTTGAAAGATAAAAATGGGCCAGGAGGTGCTTTTATGGTTGCTAAGAATGGAAAGCCTATTTATGAAAAGGCATTTGGAAAAGCTAATATTGAATGGAATGTTGATCTAACAACTGAGAGTGTATTCCAATTAGGTTCTATGACAAAGCAATTTACATCTATTGCCATCTTAATGTTGGAAGAGCAAGGCAAGTTGGACACAAAGCAAACCGTTTCAAAATACATTCCAGATTATCCATCAGGCGACTCAATAACGCTGCATCATTTATTGACCCACACATCAGGCATTAAGGATTTTACAAAGATGAAAACTTTGGGAGACATTGCACAAAAGGAAATGACACCCAAAATGATGGTAGATTTTTTCAAGAATGAACCTGATGACTTTAAGCCAGGGGAGAAGTTTGAATACAATAATTCGGGTTACCTTCTTTTAGGATATATCATTGAAATAGTTTCCGGCGAATCGTACGAAAACTATATCCAGAAAAATATTTTTGAAAAGCTAGGAATGAATAATTCCCGTTATGCTACTGACAGGCAGATTATCACCAAAAGAGCTTATGGCTATCAAAAAAAGGAAACTGGATATGTGAATAAAACGATAATCAATTTTAGTGTTCCTTTTGCATCAGGTGCTTTGATGTCAACATTAAGCGATATGTTAAAATGGCAAAATGCCTTAAATCAAAATGTACTCTTAAAAAGTGAAAATGCTCAAAAGGCATTTACCAAATACAAATTAAACAATGGTGAAGAGTTCACTTATGGGTATGGATGGCATATAAAAGATTTAAAGGGAACACCGAGTAGGGAACACGGTGGGAGTATTTTTGGATTTAAGACAATGGGCGTATATGTCCCAAGTGAAGATATTTATGTAATTGGGTTAACCAATTGTGACTGCAATTCACCAACTCAACTTGTAAGGGACATAGCTGAATTGACCTTAAAAGGATATAAAAAATAAAATGTGGGTTTACTATCATTTAGATAGGACTTCTTTTAACCTAAGCGGGGTCTCCCGGCGAGGACCCCGATGCATCTGCCTATTGTTTCAGAGTTTGAAGTGATAGAGGATCCCGATTGACTTCCCTCTTGCTATCCAGCAGGGTCTTCTTCAGGAGACCCTGCTGGGGTATGATATGGGGTGGGTTAATTAACCTCATCGGGGTCCCCTACGGGAGACCCCGATGATTCTGCCTATTATTTCAGATTGTGCGGTAGTAGAGGACCGCGATTGACTTCCCTCTTGCTATCCATCAGGGTCCCCTTCGGGAAACCCTGATGGGGATAGGGCCTTTTACATAGCAGACCCTGCTGGGGGGGGGGGGGGGAGATTTTAAGTGGGCTTTTGAATTTATCCTAGTGTAGGTGAGTTGGCGAAGCTTTGGGTAATGGTGGTTGGGGGGTAGGTTTAAGCTTGGTGGGTTTTTATGAGCTAGGCATGGATGCAATCTTTTTCCCGCCTCAGTTATAAGCCAGATTAATTGAGGTCTTTTGGTGGTGATAGTTTTATAAACCGTGTTTTGTTTTATTAGAAGGCGTGTACATTGGGTCGTTAATTAGAAAGAGGGTTTTTTCCTGGTCATTCAGCTTAATTAATTTTAAATGATCATTTTGTATTGATGCCAGGTAAATGTGTTTTATATAAAACTATCAATTTGATTTCCAAGCAATGCTTTTAGTCCAAACCCAGCGCTTAATAACATAAATAAACGCGTTGTGCGTCACTTAATCCAGACACGCTAAAACATGACAATTAGACAATTGACGTGGCGTTTAGTTTTACCGTTTGCAATAATTTCTTTTGGGACACTTACTAAATGGTGGTACGTTATACCAGTTGATGCACCTGACACGTTGATGGTTGGATTTCCTTTTGCTTTCGTCGGTGACGGTTGGTTTACTTCAATGTCACTTCAACTTTTTATAATTGAGTTTAGTGCCGACTTTGTAATCTACTTTTTGTTTTGGTTTTTAGTCATGTTCTTTATTACACGCATTTGGACAAGATTTACTATTTCAAAAATTCTGATACGATCATTTTGGACATTGGCAATAATGATAATTTCATTCTGGACTCTAATTTTGACCATTAGCGAAAAACATATCAAGCTAAAAAGAGATTGGGATATGAAAGTTCTTGTGACAGGATATAAGTTTACATGGACAAACACGGAGAGGCCAGACTTTTCAAACTACGACCCAAATAAAAAATAAGCGAACGCACAACATGGGGTTTTATGCAAGTTGTGCTCGACAAACAAACATCAACTAATTGAAAATCCTGGCTGTGGTTCTTGCAGGACAACCAACTTTGAGCTTTAGTTCTTAATTTCAACATCAGTTTTTCAATCAGCAGCGGTTGTGGGCGGACGAATAATAATTCCCAACTAGCATAAAGCCCTGCTCGTTGGCTGAAATTGCAAAAGAATATTTCCCTCATGAAGAATAAATATTCAATGGTGTCAATTATAGGAAGTATAATTTGTATAATAGGATTAGTTTATGTCAATAATCTTCTAGCAGCGGAATATCGTCACTCAAGCGGAAAAAATCAGGCACTATTCGGATTAACTGAGTTAATTCGGAGTGAACGTAAACTATTTTTTATACCGTTCGGTATCATTTCACTTGTATGCTGCATTATAGCTATAAGTAAAAACGAACGAATCACTAATATCTTGGTTTCATCTTTGTTGACAATTATTTCTATTATTCTATTTTTTCTTCGAATTTGGGAGTATATGGTCTAGCTAAAACTGCAACATCAGCCAACATAGGGTTTGGCGAAAGCCTGCCCTCCGCTGGCTTGCCCCCATCTTAAAGGAGGCTCATAAGTGGGGGCTCGCCGGAAAATTTCCTAAATTAGACCGGCCTGCGCCAAGCCCCGGCCGTTGGCTGCAACTATGAAAACGCATTATCAAAAATGAAGCTCAAAGTTTTAGCATATACTTTATCAGTTCCATTGATTTGGATGACATTATTGTTTTTCAAGGACATCGTACCTGATTATGGATTATCAAATAGCTTTTCCTCAGCTGTTCTCTGCGGACTTATTGTTGGATCAATTATTGGACGTTTTCTTCTTGACAGAAAATATCTAACAGAATTATTCTTTGATGACGAAAATGTAACATTTACTTACTTGACACCATTAACTAGACAACATCAAGTAACTTTTCGCATCTCGACATTAATAGACATTAAACTGAAAAAGAGGATATTCCTAATTAGAGATTTTTACTTAATCAAGGTTTTCAGTGAAGACACCACAATAACGTTTTGCCTTTTTAATCCTGACACAAAACAAGCGGCAGAACAATTAGCTCTGACTTTCTTAAGCAAATCAGTTGTAACTAATAAATAGCTGCATCCAACATGGGGATTTCTGCTATGCTGGCTAAAGAATATGTACTGATCGTCCCGTTCGCTTATCGGCTGCAGTTCGGGATTGACGAATAAAGCCGAGCTGCAGAATATAACATCAACTGTAATAACTTTACTAAGCTTCGGTTCGGGCTAAAGAATCGCAAAATATCAGCACAGCAGAAAGCCAAGGCCGTTATGCGCAACACGAATTGAACATTCTTAAATTATATTATACTAAATAAGAGTAATATAACTCGTAAGATATATAACACAGATAAATTTTTACAATGAGTTGCATATTATGGATCTGCGGAAAAAATTTTGACGTTGATCGCTTCATTGAAAAAAGCAAAATAAAACCAACTAGAAAAAGCTATAAAGGGCAAGCAAAACTCAAAACTAACTCAGACGGAGAAAAATTGACTCAATCATTAATATCTATTCAGACAAGTAAAGCAGAATTTGATAATCTGAAAAAGCAAATTAGTGATACAATTAGATACCTTAAAAGGAACAAGAAAAAACTTGCTCATATAAACTCTACAAAAGGAATTGATTGCGCTATTTTAGACTTTGGTATTGATTTAAAAATAGATAGGAAAAATATCCTAACACAATCAGAAATATTCCCAAATGAACTATTAAAACTTGCCGGAGAATTAGGTTTAGATATAGAACTTTCCCTTTATCCAGTTGATTTACAAGCCATATTAGAAAAGAAGTATTCCAAAACAAAGCAGAAAAGCGAATAACAGTGGTATTGGTGCCAAGGCGGCTTTCAATCAAAGACTCAGCATTCGGAACTTTATTTGACAACAGTATAAATCATCAACTAGGTTAACACGGGGACCGCCCCGGCGCCAATCCTCTAGCGTTATATGCTATTTATTGAGCATCCGATAATGACAGACCTATGAGTATAAAGTTCAGGCTTCTTTCCTTTTTCCTTATGAGTTTCATGTATGGACAATCTCAAACTGGGAAAATTACCGGAAAGCTAAATTTGCTTGACTCGGAAAATAAAGAATTTGTACTCGATAATACCTATATCATTTTAACATCCAAAATTATTCGTGACAGTGTTAAACTTGAAAATGACTTTTCTTTTCATTTCAACAATTTACCCAGTGACACGTTTTATATTTCATTCTCCCGACGTTCTTATCCTTATGACACTCGATATGTAATTCATCTTAGTGAGGCAGAGAACGAAAAGGTAAATATTGATTATTCCTCTATTTGTCCGTATGACAAAACAAAAGACGGAGTATGTCCAATTTGCAAAAGAAAAGACGAAGTTATTCCAATTCGTTACGGACTACACACTACTAAAACTGAAAAAGACAAGAAGCAGAGTAAAAGGAAATACTATCCCGGCGGTTGTTTGCTTTTCGATTGTCAAGCAAGCTGGTACTGTGAAAGAGATAAAAAGGAATTCTAAAACAGCATATAACATTGGGTTTTATGCAAGTTGGGCATAACCAGCAAACTTCGGCTAATTGCATCGCCAAGCTGTGATTCGGGGCTGGACAAACAATCTTGAGCTTTTGTACTTAAATACATCATCAGTCTTTCAATCGGCAGCGGCGCCGGGCATACGGAATGCTACTTCCCAACCTGCATAACGCCCTGCTCGTTGGCTGCGACCATTATGAACCATATATTTTTAAAAATATCATTCTGTCTATTTTTATTTTCCTGCGAGACAAGTAACAAAAAAAATGTTAGGAAAAACTATGGAGAATTCCCCGACCCTAAATCAAGCGTCTTAATTTATTTCTCCGACAGTAATCAGGTAGAGCTAACCAAGTGTGAAGCTGTAAAGAAAAGTGACTCATTATTTTTGAAAGTTACTGATTCATCTTCCAATTACCAGTTGAATATCCTTAAAGTCAAAGAAAACTTAAGCGTACAGTTCGAACAACTATTTTCGATTACAGATAGCTCATACAAAAAGCCAATATTTACAGCTATAGAACCAAGTATTAAATTAGACAAAGCATCTTATGACAAAGGAGATAACTTAAAGGGGTTTATGAAAGTAAAAATATCTGTACTTCACCGGTGGACAGAAACGTATTCAGATACAATTTCTATTGCTGGACATGTTTATGCAGCAGCACAATAATACTGCAGCCAACAGGCGGTTTGGCAATATGGCGGGGCGACGTATATATACTCATCTTTTTGTTCGCTATTCGGCTTAATTTCAAGCCGAAGAATAACGCCGAGCAATAGAATATAAAATGAATGTTTATTTATAAATTTAGCAGCGGATACGGGCTGACGATTATCAAATGCCGCTACATCGCCAAGCCGCTTTCGTTGTGCGTCACTATAAAAAACATTTCGTTCATAGTATAATTTGACAACTACTTGCATCTTTCACTTAACAAAAATGGCAGAAATAAATCTTGACAATTTATCTGAAATCGAAGAGATAGAATCTATCTTAGGTTTATACTATGAAGCTAGAAACTATTTGGAGAGTTTCGATTGGTGTATCTCAATAAAACAAGTGTGGTACGACAAGGAACACGGCATCTATGAAAAGCTTGGGGTTTTCTTGTTTGAAATTGAACCATTAAATGACACCGTTGACAACTTCATTTGGGTTATTGTGGGTGACTTGCCATCCGTTTATTTAGACAAAAGTATCACTACTGGACATGAAGCTTTGGAAACATATTGTGAACTTATGCAAGAGTGGGCTGACAATGTTAAAAGAGGAAGCCCCTTGGACGAATGCTATCCTGTTCCGGTTGACCCGACAATTGAAAATGCTGAACTTTTAAATAGCCGGACAGCATTCATTAGACGAGAACTTCTAATGGTGAGTGACGAATAGCGAACTCACAACATGGGTATTTTTGCAAGTGTGGCTGGACGTTACATATTAGGCGGACGAATATAACGGCATCTTTATAATTATAATCAGCATGAGTAGTGCCAATACCACACCTGTATAAATACCTCAACGTTAGTGGCAATTGCAATGAAACTTCCATTTCTCATATTTTTTCTGTTTTTAACGGTTGCAGTTTCTGGACAACAGTTCCGAGACACATGTTTTACTAGGACAGAGTATAACGACTGGAAAAGGAAGTTTTATGAACTTTATGACCAAAAAGAATCAAGTCTTCGACAAGTGCGACTACTGAAAAATCTAAGGAAAATCGACACATCTTTTCAGTCGAAAGACTCTTTGATACTAACTTACCTTGACAAGAATGATCTGACTATTAAAAGTGAAAAACAAATTCACAGACACAATTGTATGACGGATTCAGTTGTCACACACTTTAATTTAAAAGGACTTATTGCCTATTCGGAGTGGTGGAGAATTACATGTGATAAGCCTGATACGCTAGACAATGAGGTAGTCATATATAAATATAAGAGCAGTTACTATCGCTTCGAATATGACAAAGAAGACAGAGTTACAAAACAATTCATACATATTTCGACACCCTATACAAGAAAAATATTATATAGCTATGACTCAAAAGGAAACGCAACAACAACAGTTAAAAGAATTAATGACGATGATTTTTGGGACTAAACCAACACGCCACTAACAAATGGTTTTGCGTCAGCGGGGCTGACGCAAGGTCGAGCCAAGCAGTAGTACATTAATCAGATTCGGTTCCTTCTCGACCCAGTGCAACCCAGCAACAGAATCTCTTTGAACTTTTAAATCTATATTAGGCTCCTGTTCCGAGCGGAAGAATATAAATTTTCCACCGAACGCAAAGCCCTAAACGTTTTGCCCAATTTAGTCGACACACAATTATGCGAAAAGCAACAAGGCTTATACTGACACTTTCCCTTTTACTTACCGGACAACTGTCATTTGCATGTGACTGTGATTCTGAAGGAGAGTTTTTGACAGTTGCACCGAAGTCTGAGTTTGTGGCATTGGTTAAGGTGACAAAATTCCTAAGCTTTAGAAATATTTACGACAAGCAAACACCAATGTCTATGGAGGTTGAAATTGTCGACGTTTATAAAGGAGAAGAGGTAAGAAAGAAGCTCGTCGTTTGGGGCGACAACGGAATTTTATGTCGTCCTTACCTTTCGCAATTTGACAAAGGAAAATATTATGTAATTGCATTTTTCAAGGCGTCAGACGGTTCTAAAGGACATGTTCACGAAGATGAAAGACCTACTGATTATGCTATTTCCATTTGTGGTGACTATTGGCTCAAAGTTGACAAAGACAAGCAAAAAGCGGTTGGTATGGTGACAAAGAAGCAATATGAAATCAGGCTTACTGAACTAAAGGCAAAGCTCACATCAAAATAACCGGGCATAACATCGGTTTTAAGCAATAGCGGCTCAACGTTCTTAATCCAGGCAATTGAATAAATATTTTACTTTAGTAATCATTTCGGATGACAGTACGCTATTGCCGCTAATGCACAAAACAGTTAACCGTTGTTTGCCACTTTAAAGAACAAGCAATTGGAAAAGATTCTACTAACAATATTAACAGCTTTTTCTATCAGCATTTGTTCTGGACAGGCTAGACTTCCTTTATTCAAAGACACATATTCAAGAAAAGGTAAGCCAAAAATTGCTATGGGAATAGAAATGAGAGAAAGGGTTGTCCAATATTTAGGGCCATTCAAAGACACAATCACAATTGAACCGATACCTGATAAATCAGTCGCAATAGGCGATAACAAAGTTTTAATTGATGATACTGTACGAAATAAGTATGCATATTATACTAATGGAAAGCTCAAAATCAGCATTGACCCATTGACCCATGTTACACTTGAGGAGTATGAGTGGTGGTCTAAAAAGCCGGAATACAAATATTATAAAGCCAATCCAATAATTATACATAATGAAACAGACTCCACAACAATAGTAGGATATGGATACACTATTCCAATTGTTTTGGAGGCTCTTGACATCGATAAAGTTTGGAAACCTGTCGAAATTCGTTACATCTATGACTGTGGCATAGGTCTTGAATATATATTACTTAAACCCAAGGACATAATGTGTGTTCTTGCCCCAGTTTATGGTGGTGATTTTAAAACAAAGTTGAGATATAAACTTGGGAATAGCCTTTCTTCGGAGTTTGTGGGACAAATATCAAGACGACAGTTTGACTTTAAGGGGAAGTACAAGTAAATCGAAAATCGGCATACAACAATGCATTGGCTATACGGTTGGCTTGACGGAAATGCCATTAGGCTAAAGTAATGCTATTAGACCGTGGCTCGGGCTGAAGGAATACTATTAGGCAACTGTCGTTATTTGAAACATTTTATCTTTATTGGGCATTGGTAGTCGGGCGAACTTAGTTATGAATTCCAGCCACATCGACAATGCTTTTACGTTGTTCGTTATTTAAAGACAGCCCACAAATTTCAATTATATTAATTTAAATTAAATGATGAAAAGACGTGTTTGCTTTTGGGTGGTCTTTATATTGGTTTCTAAAGCCTCTTTTTCTCAGGACTGGATATTACGGTCAAAGTTTACCAGTATTTCAGCGCAAAGTTTACCACTTAAAGAGAGTTGCTGAAGCTAGTGTAATTTAATTGTTTTTCTTTTTTCGTAACGATTCTCCTTTCAATTCTATCTTGTGTGCATTTGCTGTCAGTCTGTCACAGATTGCATCAGCAAGTGTTGGTTCATTTATGTATTCGTGCCATTTACTTACAGGAAGTTGGGAGGTTACGATGGTTGCTCCTTTCGCGAAGCGATCTTCCAGGATCTGCAGCAGTGTGAGCCTCATGTCGTGGTTTAACGGCTGTAACCCAAAGTCATCAATAATCAATAAAGGTGTTTTAGCAATCATATTGAGCCACCGGATGTAAGTTCCATCAATTCTAGCAGCAGCTAGTGCCTCAATAAACCGGTTCATAGAATAATACAGCGTGCGGTGGCCGAGCAAACAGGCATTCCTTCCCATAGCGCAGGCAAAATAACTTTTACCGCAGCCTGTTGCACCGGTGATCAACAGGTTTTCTGCTTTCTCAATGTAGGTGCCATCAGAGAGTGCAATTAGCATTTCTTTCGTAAAGCCTCTGCCAGGTGTACAATTGATTTGTTCTGGTGTGGCGTTGTAGCGAAGTTTAGCTAATCGCAGATAGAGCTGGGTTCGTTGGTGGATCCGATAACCAGCCTCTGCTTCGGTAAGGGATGCGATAAGGGCATGCGCTTCCGGTTGTTGGTGAATGGGTTGCTGCAAGACGGCTTCATAGCGTTTAGCCATGCCCAATAATTTGAGATCTTGAAGTTGATCCAGCGTACTTTGCTGATTCATAATGGATGTATTTAAGTGGTAAAAAAGGCAGTTATTGATACGCATCCGGTCCCCGGAGATTGGGGTGTTCCGGAAGATGGAAGAGGTTGGGTGGCTGCTGACCGTAGAGTTGATCCTGTTTGGTGAGCAGAATATTCTGGATGGTTCTATAATTAAAAACAGCGCCTGTTAATGCCCAGCTGCAGGCAGCCTGGAGCCGGTCAGGGCCATATTCTAAGTTCAATCGAAGGATACCCCGGCAGGCATTATAGGTTTGTTCCGTATAGGCTCTGCTTTTGAGTACTTGTTCCATGTATTGTTGAACAGCCGGACCGATACTGGCTGCTTTTGCTAAAAAGTAGGCAGGTGTATAGCCTTGTTGTGTTGCATAGTTTTGATGCCCATCCGGCATATGCGTACCGGTAGTGGTAATTCCGTGCTTACTGTAACTGCGCCGGTGCAACGCGATCCGTTGTTGCTGATAGTAGATCTCAACATGATCAGCATCATATACAACGCTCACCTTTTTTCCAATGTACTGATACGGAACGCTGTAATGATGGAAGTCTTCACCGAGGGTAATATGGTAGTTCTTCTGGACTTTTGCCAGCACCTGGTGTTTGATTACAAAAGATTCAGCTGGCAGGGGTTGCAATAGCCCCTGTTCCTGCTCTTCAAATAATTGTTTCCGGCTGTGGTCTTTTAACTGGAATAGTTTTTCGTTATGCAGCGTAAGTTGTTGGAGAATAGCAGCATTGAGTTCCTGGATACTGGCAAAGGATTTGTCGCGTAGCGGTGCATAAATACGCTGATACGCAATTTTGACCTCATTTTCTACAGCACCCTTATCCCGGGGTTTGGCAACCCGGGTAGCCAGTAAAGTAATATTGTTGTGGATGGCCCATTGCTGCATGGCAACACTGAACTCAGGTTCATACCGGCAGGATTTGATGACTACCTGCTTCATATTATCTGTTTTGAAGCTATGTGGTACACCACCAAAGAAGAGCAAACAACGGTTCATCGCTGTAATAACCTGAGGGATACTGGCATTGGGCAGGGCCATGGCAAAGGTGTACTTGCTAAAGGGTAGAACGGCTACCAGTACCGGACAATCGATAAGCTCTCCTGTATACTTATCTGTATACTGCATTTTATCTCCGGCAAAATCTACCATCACCATCGCAGCCGGATCATGCACCAGGTGCATGGATGCTTGTGCAACTTTACTGGCCTCTTTCAGTAGGATACAAAACTGGGTATATTGGTAAGGATCCGGACATTCGGCTTTGTATTCCTGCCACAGTAAAAGTTTAGTAACGCCCGTACGTTTGAGTTCAGATTGAAAATATGCCAGCCGGGTATTGAACTCAATCCTGCGGATATTGTCCGTTAAATCCGGCAATACAGCAGGCTGGTATACGATGGCAGAAAGTTCAGCATCAGGAAGCTGTCGAAGCTGCTCCCAGGATAAGCCGGAGCCCTTTAGGCGTTTAGCATATTCGGTAACGGGTTGCCGGGATAATTTGAGTTCAGCAGCAATGGCGCGGAAAGAAAACCCCTTTTCCTGTAATTGAATCAGTAATCGAATCTGTTGCATCGAAGTCACTTTATTGGCCATGCTTTTTGAAGCAAAGCAACGGCATGAATAATGGCCAACAGCAACTCTGGAATCAAAAGTGGTAAACTTTGCGCCGTATTGTCAGTTTCCGCATCCAGCAAAGTGGTAAACTTTGGACTGAAATAAATCAACCAACCACCCTAAGGCTGGTAAACTTTGGACTGAAACGCTGGTAAACTATCCGCTGAAATCGGTGGTAAACTATGGAGTGAAATATCCACAGGACAATAAAAACAATCAATGCGATTGCTTTGATAATCTAAAAAAACTGATTTCCAAAACGGAAGAAAATTACGCTGGCTATCCTTCAAAAGTCAATGAAAATACAATAGCAGCTTACAAGAAACTGGTCCTAAAACTTGAAGCGAAAGCTAGGAATGAAACTAATCCAAAAACCTGCTTTTATATGCTGAAGGATTATGTCAGATTTTTCGAGGATAAACACTTCATTCTCAGCTACAATTATGAAAACGACTTTGATAATGAAATCATTAATCTTTCAGAAAATGACTTTAAGAAAAATAGTGTAATAAGAAAGTTGGATGCAATAGAGGGCATTTGGATTAGTGCCGACTCAACGCTGAAACTAGCTATTCAGAAATTTTCTAATAACATTTATAAAGCAATAGTTGTCCAAACTAAAAATCCCAAAGTTCCATTAGGTTTAGTCTATGCAACATTGCATAAAAAGAATAACAGAATTATTGCTAAGGAATACAACACATTCATAACAACTTACATTCCTGCTAAGATCAAGGGCAATTTATTACAGTTAGGTTTTTTATCCATGTATGGAAAAATCTATCCAAATGCTTTATCAAGTGCCGAAAAAGAAGAACTAAACACTTGGAGAGATAACAACAATGGACTTTATTTTGAAAAATTGTCTTCGAGAACGGCCTACTTAAAAATTCCTACTTTCCAAAGTAATGATGAAAGAATTCAACAATTAGTTACTCAAAATGACTCCATCATTAGAAGTTGCGAAAATCTTATAGTTGACTTGACAGGCAATGGAGGAGGCAGCACTGGCTGGGTTTCGTTGCTACCCTATTTTATGACAAATCCAATAGTTCAGTATGACACCTATCTTAGAGTAACACCTGAAAATGTAAAATCTAAATTAGCTGATTTAGAACCTTATGCAGTGAACCCCATACCAGTGGAGTATAAGAAATATTTTCCTGATGAAATTGTGGCAGCTTACAAAAAAGCCTATCAGGAACTACCTACTACAAAAATGGAATTTTATCCCATTCCAGGTGTTACTTTTCCGCTGGACTCAATCCTTAAAAATCCAAAGAAAATTGCTCTGGTAGTGGATGACTTTTGTGGAAGCTCAGCCGAGTACTTTTTCTTTATATCTAAGCAAAGTAAAAAAACAACAACATATGGAATTAATACAATGGGTATGATGGATTATGAAGGTATGTCAAACCTAACTCAAATGCCATATCCAAATTATTATTTGACAATACCCATTGTAAAATCAAACTGGACTGATAAAAAACCTATAGACAAAACTGGTTTTAAACCTGACATTATCTTAGATATGGTTGAACAAAATAAATGGATTGATTTCATACAGAAGGACTTGGAGAGACAATAAACAACGCACAACATGATTATTTATAAAAGCTGGGCAGAAGAAAGTACAATCGGCAGCAAGTCATTAATCAGTTTCAGTTCGGGCTGGACGTACAATGTTTAACAGCAATTCTTAACTTCAACAAAGTATTTTCAATCGGCGGCGGAAATGGGCGGACGGAAGTCTATTTCCCAGCTTTCGTAAATACCTGTCCGGTTATTGGCAACCCTATCTTACACTCCTAAAAAATGCGATCTCACCTGGAAATATTAGAAGAAATTGACAAGCTTCTTTCAGACGAAGGACTTAATGACGAACGGCAGCAGTTGGAGTCTGAAATCAGAGCAAGTGCAACTGGCATTGAACTATGTTTGAGAAGTGGCTCAAAACTTTTGATCCTTCAAAACACGAACAGACAAGTTTCATCAGCAGCGGGGTACTTAATCAAAGAATTTATTTCTTATTGTCATGCAAACGGGCTCTATCCAAAATCATGTTATGAAACTTGAGTATCTTAGCGACATAGGCGATGACGGAAAGTATAAAGACGTTGTTTCAGAAAACTTAATCAGACTTTATAACTTCGGACAAAAAGAAACTACAATGTTGGTTAATCTGATTTACCAACGATTGATTCTTGATAAGCAAAACTTAGACTTGACAACCGCCGACTTTATTCAATCTATAAACTGCCATGTGACTCTTCAACTTTCATCAAATGACGAAGGTGTTATTAAAACAGAGAAAGAAGACACTTTTATTTGTAAACTGACAGAGCAATCATACAACACAATAATTGAATACATGAAAGCAGCAGCTGATAGTGGACATAATTGGCTTTGTGACACATCAATCGACAATATTGACTTCTTGTATTCGGCAGGCGGAACATGGTAGGATGAAGGTCATGGTACTAACAACGCATTGATAATATAGCACGATGAAGGATATATTCTCAATTTTTTGCTGCGGAAGTCAACTTTTGTCTCGATAGAAAACAACTCTGAGCAGCAGAAAAATAGACAATGAACCTTTATATCTTTAATCAGCATCGTCCTCAGGCGGACGGAGCATATAATACCTCCACATCGCACTGCTTCAGCATTGGCGGAATACGATGAGAACTCTACCTTTTATTCTTATTCTTTTGTTTGTGGCAAATGGACACGCTCTTTTTCAAATCAAAGTGAATTCAGATAAGCATGTTTCAGGGTTTAAACTTCTAGAATTCGAGTATAACAATCATTTCGGGACGGCTTACAGCTTGACAATTGACAGCATTGGAAATTTTAACTACCGTCCGTCTCCCGAAATAAAGATGGATAAAAAAATATTGACGCGTGTAACAGGGTCCTTTTCAAAAGAAGGATTTGATAAATTCTTAAACAAGTTGACTGACTCTCTAATTTTAAAACTCGATGAACGAAGAAATGGGTGTGGCATTGACGAACCCCAAAAGGACCTTTATTTAAACATTGGTAACAAAAAAATTCATAGTAAGGGTTGTTCTTTAGAACCTGAGCTGAAATTATTTTATGAGTATTTAGACAATTTGCCAAAAAGTGAAGATTTAATTAATAGGAAAAGAAGTTAGTCCATGCGCCTAATATGGGGACTTATGCAAGTTGTGAGTGGCATTGTTACATCAGCTAATTGCAAATCCCATCTTCATTTTCAGACGGCGAGTAAATCTCAATTTTAGTTCTAAATTCATCAACCTATTTTCAATCAACAGCGGTAGTGGGCAGCCGGCATTCAAATTCCCAACCTGCATAAAGACCTGTTCGTTGGCTGCAATATTTTTACGACCCTAAATCTTCTATTTGAATTTTAATGAGACAGATTCTAATTGTAACATTTCAATTTTTCCTGACTGCTCTCTTCGGACAGACTAATTCCAGTTACAATCATTTCCTAACAGACACTTGCATTATAATTTCAAATGAGATTTCTTCTAATTCTGTTAGTGGGACAAAGCATTCCAATCCATTAATCATTGCAAATGGCATTATAGTTAGAGGGCAACAGTTGGACACAACTCTGATTCAAAATATTTCTATCTTAAAATGTCCAGAAGCTTTTTATAAATTCAACTATGCAGGTGTTAACGGAGCAATTTTGATTCAGACCAAACAAGAATTTAAAACCGTTACACCAACTTCAATTCGTGACAAGAAATCAATTGATGGACAAGTTATTTATGCTATAAATGGCTATTACTTGATTGATTCAACTTTGCAGATTTCAAATAAAGCTATTAAGGGAATTGATGTTTTGATAGCAAAGTCTTCTAGTGGCATAAACCTAAGTCCAACAGTAATTAATATTTGGACACTGACCAAAAAGGAACGACAATCAATGTTGACATTGTGCAGGGGAGTAGGTATTACCAACCTAAAAGTGGATTAATACATCAGCCAGCATTAGGTTTTGTGCAATTTGGACATGAAGTTTAGACAATCATCGACACGATTAGTATACCGGTAACAGAGGTATTGGTGCTATGACGGGCTTTCGATAAATGGCGCAGCATTCATAGCTATGTTTGACAACGGCTTAGATCATCAGCCGGGGTAATACGGTGACCGTCCCGGCACGAATCCCCTGGCGCTAGCGGCTATTCAACACCTTCAACCCAATGGGTTATTGTAAACCCTTCAAAAAATAGCATATAATATATTGTTAAACAATAATTTATGATTTCATGCTGTGTCTTAGTAGCTTGTAAGAATGTAGACCTCGTTTCGCTTATATCGAATATTTCGAATATTTCGTTTAAATTGCAGCGGAACCCAAAAACATGAAGTCATGGCCGTTTTAGAACACATAAATAAGCCTTCAAAGGTTGACCAAAAAATAGCAAGTGAATCTTACGATGCTTTAGTTGCTGTAATAGAGCAACTTAGCTCTGAACAACCTGAAATTGAAATTGAAGAAACAGGCGAAAAAATCAAAATTCCATTAAGTGCCTTAAAGCTTCTAGGAGATATTTTGAAAGCTATGGGGCAAGGTAAATTTATTTCGCTTGTACCAGTTGCGACTGAAGTAACTACTCAAGCGGCAGCTGAAATTCTAGGCTGTTCAAGACCTCATTTGGTTAAGTTACTTGAAGAGGGAAAGATTGCATATACGAAGGTTGGAAAGCATAGAAGAATAAAATTTGATGATATTATGAAGTATAGAAAGCAAATGAAACAGCAGCAGAAGCAGAATATCATTGATATAATGAATTTGGACGAAGAAGCTGGTATGTATGATTCATAGTATTCGATTCACCGCTGTTTTAGATACAAATGTTGTCTATCCGGTAATAACTAGAGATATCCTGTTTTGGTTTGCCTATTATGACCTTTATACTCCTAAATGGAGCGATCACATTTTTGATGAGTGGAAACGAGTAATGATTGAGAAAGGGGTTTCGGAAGAAGAGGCAGCCAATAGAATATTAAAAGCAAATTTAGCTTTTCCAGATGCTCTAGTTAAGAATTACAAAGGCCTAATTGACCATTTAGAATTACCTGATCAAGACGACCGTCACGTCTTAGCAGCGGCTATCAAGACTAATGCGAATCTTATAGTAACTAACAATATTAAAGATTTTCCAGAGGAATATTTGCAATCATTTGGTCTACATGCAAAAACCGCAGACGATTTTCTAACAGATATAATAGACCTCAATCAAGAATAAGCTGTAGCTGCCTTTAAAGAAATGGTTTTAAATAAAAAAAATCCTAAGCAGGACGAGTTTGAGGTACTCAATCTTCTAAGAAAGGCTGGACTTAATGATACGGCTAATTATCTCCATGCATTTTTATAAATATATCAAACCGCATAAGGAGCAAGCCGCTAACAAAGGGTTTTTAGTCATGATGGCGGACGCGTAAACCCTGACCGCCAGGAAATTAACCCTTTCTTGAGGCCATGCTTGGGTATGGATGAGGTTCATCAGGGTCCCCTCCGGGAGACCCTGCTGGGGTATGGGGGGGGGCATCAGGGTTCCCTTCGAGAGACTCTGTTGGGGTATGATGTTGGGGTATGATATTGGGGTGGGTTATTTAACCTCAGCGGGGTCTCCCGTAGGGGACCCCGATGCTTCTGCCTATTATTTCAGATTGTGCGGTGGTAGGGGATCCCGATGGACTTTCGTCCTGCTTTCCATCAGGGTCCCCTTCGGGAGACCCTGATGGGGTATGATATTGGGGTGGGTTATTTAACCTCAGCGGGGTCTCCCGTAGGGGACCCCGATGCTTCTGCCTATTATTTCAGATTGTGCGGTGGTAGAGGACCCCGATGGACTTTCGTCCTGCTTTCCAGCAGGGTCCCCTTCGGGAGACCCTGCTGGAGTATGATGTGGGGTGGGTTAATTAACCTCAGCGGGGTCTCCCGTAGGGGACCCCGATGCTTCTGCCTATTATTTCAGATTGTGCGGTAGTAGAGGATCCCGATGGACTTTCGTCCTGCTTTCCATCAGGGTCCCCTTCGGGAGCCCCTGCTGGGGTATGGGAGGGGGTCATCAGGGTCCCCTTCGGGAGACCCTGATGGGGTTAGGGCTTTTTACATAGCAGACCCTGCTGGGGGGGGAAGCTAATGTTGATTGGGCATCGGGGTCCCCCTCGGGGGACCCCGATGAGGTTTAAAGATTTAGTACTCAATTATTCGATTCTTAAAGGCTAAGCATTATCTTCAAATTTTCAGCGATCAATGAGGCACGTATTGGTAACTACGATAGGACTAAAATATCAATTGGATCAAACCTTCGACAAAGTTTTCTGCCTATTCGCTCAAAAGCATTGTAAGACTATCATCACACTGTCTATATTGATGCTTTATTTTAATAAACAGGGATATACACAAATCAAGGCAGACAACCTTGGCAGATCTGATCTCCCTAAAAGCATCCCCTTTCAAGGCAACTTTTACAAGGGCTATAAGTGGAAGGACAGAACCGGCAACCATCTGCTGATTCTCAGCAACAGCTATCATCCATGGAATGAAAAAGAGTCGGACGAGGCAGTAGATGAAGGGGATCTATATGTTGCCCATTTTCAGGAAACTGGATCAGATCTCTCCCGAACCTGGCGCATTCATGATTATGTCAGGAATTGCCCGGTTGATATGTTCCTCTACTTTATAGACCAGGGCATTGCCATAACCGACCTTGATAAGAACGGTAAAGCTGAGGTCTGGATTATGTACAAAGTTTCCTGCCAGGGAGATGTAAGTCCAGTTACCATGAAGATCATCATGTACGAAGACGGTCAAAAATTTGCGGTACGTGGATCAACAAGGGTTAGGCTCTCCGAAAATAATTATGAAGGAGGAGAATATACATTTGATACCGCATTCAAAAATGGGCCTTCAGTATTCAGGGAATATGCCAAAGGCTTATGGAAAAATCAGGTTACTGAGAACTGGAAGAAGAAACCTTAGTAATTCTACATGTCCTCCATGATTATCTTTCCAACCAGAAAATCCCTATATGGAAATATCACAGAAATTGAATAGCCTCCAAACCAGCCTTTCTAACCTTGCCAATGAAACAGACCGAATTGCCAATTTCATCCAGTCTAGATTCTCTGAATTGATCTTCTTTCCGAGTATCATTGAGGCAGATATTGACTACACAACCTATTGCAAGCATTGTAAAGCTATCAAACAATACACAGATCAACTGCCTCTAAATGCAGATACAGCGATCTTGAAGCAAAAGGCAATAGATCTTCCTGCAATTGATCACCGTGATTTTCAATACTACCATTGGGGGCTACCTACAATATTGATACTCGTCATTCTACCAATTGGCATAGTGGCCTGGATCAATACCTATATTAAACTAACTGACCTACAAAGCAAATTAAAGATCATCAAGGAAAGCTCAGATAACCTCCGAAACATGATTAAAATATTACAGGATTAAATTCATACATCCCAGATACAATTACCAACTACAACCTATCCGATCTTTATCATACTTTTAGCCATACGACTCAATATGACAAGCAAATCGCAGTGTACCTAATCAGTTATTACAGTAAGAGGTTGTCATTAAAAACGCCAAAAAACAATATCACTATGATCACCTATTAGCTATAGGCTATTACTAATCAACATTCCCGTCCTCACCCGCGTTACGCCTCCACGGGTGCGATCGAAGAGGACCCCAATTGAAAATATGTATAGACAGTAGGCTTTGGTAGGGCTTCCCATTCTATCCATGCTATGCCAGGATCAATAGCGGGTGCAGGCCATTAGCTGATCGGCCTGCTGTATAACTGGCGCAGGTTATCGGCCTGTTCCGTAAAGGCAACGGAAGCAGCTATCGCAAAAAGGATGGTGGTAGCCACCAATACTTGCTTCATCCTGGTCTTTTGGTATGGGGGATAAAGATAGTTGTAAATAGCAGTGTTGATTGAATGGGAATAAGGAAGATCATTGTGAGAAAGCAAATCGCGCCAATGGAATATTGGTCAAGTCATTAACTCATTAATCGCCCAATCTAAAGACATTAAGTACCGATAAATACTATCTTGATCTTTCTCAGTTAATTGCCTAGAATAGAATATGTGATTTGAATCGTTCAAAACTTGCATGTATCGATCCAAAGAGACCTCTGATTCCTATATTTTAAAAAGAGCACGTAAATGCACTGTCTTTGACTCCGAATAATTATGACAGGAGACACATTTATCATTAACCAGGTCTTTACCAGACTTGGCATTTCCCGTATTCAGACAGGAATGATGTAATACAGCCGTAGTGATTAGAATCATTCTCCATTTAGGGATCATAGACAAAGTGCGACTGAAGTAAGCTATGATAAGCAATTATTTAATCAAATTCACTAAAACAGAGAATTCTACACTCCCTTATTTCGTAAAATCTCTTTCTGTTATAAGTTCATTCGCAACCAGCCTTGTCACCGTTGCGACCTGAGCATCTGGGGTATCACCCAGGACCATCTTGCCATAGAAATAAATATCGCCGAATCTTTTAAAATCGGAAAAATAGGTAATTGAAGTTTCGGGAGAGCCGGCATCGGTCACATCTTCCCTGATGATATTAAAGGTCTTCTTCTCTATATAGACCAGTTTAATCCTTCCGGTTATAAAACGAGCTTTCACCTTATAACAATCAGATCTTTTCACTTTTACATCTTCCATTCTCTCAATGGCATAAACCGAAGAATCAAGGTAATCGAGCTCATTGAAAATATTCTTCCTTGGGAATTTATTAGTCAATTGTTCAGCAGCTGTTTCTACTACCTCACCCCTCCTTGTCTCGAACCCTTTTTGTCCATCAAACCAATCCTGGTAGACAATTGAGCCATTGTATACAATCTGGAAGGCCCCCTTATTGGGAAGCATCTCCTTTGTAACCCAAGTTACCTTTCTGCCGTCCATCTCTGTAGTCAATTCGGTATAAAGGGTTTTAACGGATCTTAATTTCTCCATTCCTCCCATTCTATCAATGCATTTTAGAATGATCGTTCTTGCATCGAGGTTAGCAGTCGTCTCCTGACAAAATGCAGACAGGGAATTTAAAAGGCAAAGTGTACAAATCAAAAATTGCTTGGTGATCTTCATTTGTCTCGTTTTGGATTTATTAATTGAAGGCGATCAATGATTATCATTATATTTATTCAGATAAACTACAGGAAGAAGTATCCTGCATACAGAGCCGTTATTAGGATTCTTCCAGTAGACCACATAATTCACCTCTGCCCTTTTTTGACGATACCCATTTTGGTAAAAGACTTCCAGTTTTTCCCTGAATGAACTGGAATATTTGACGACCCTATTCTCCTTATAACCCAATTCAGCATCATTGAGAATGTTCAACTCCGATCCCGGCAGCAAGGAACGCACCCTGTTTTGTACATATTCAAAATAGCCAAGCTGAACATCTTTGTGCGTGAGCTGCAGCTTTATCTCGGGCGGCAGATCATAATTAGTGGCATCAAATCTATTTGTTTGTCCATTTACTTTTACCCGATCAAAATAAGTACCATTATAATGAATGAAAAGGCGCTTTTTAGCCCTGGTCAACGCAACATAAATGAGGCGTTTTGTTTCCTCCAACTTGGGATCCAATCCATTTAGCATCAAATAAACATTATCGAATTCCCTTCCTTTTGCTTTATGAATCGTACTCAAGTAAACCAATTCGCTGCCAATCCCGGTAAAATCATCCATGCCCGACTCTGCGAGCAAGGTCTTCCAGTCAGATTTGTACATTATCCCAGGACTTGACTGTTCAAATGCATCAATGATCCCCAGACAGGAGGGCAATTGGGTGCTCTTACCATACTGAGCTTTTAAACCCTTTTTAGCTGACTCCCAGTCCTCTTTTGTAATAACCGGACTATCCGTTTTTAGGCAAACCCAATCCGTAAACTCCTTTAACTCCAGGAGATTGTACAAATAAAACCCTTCAGTATGCTGCATTATCCTGTTTGGAATACCAGCTCTCTGCAATAGGCATTGCATTTGAAGTACTTCTTCATTCCTATAGGTGAGTACCGCTATTGTTCCCTCAGGTCTTTGCCTGGTTATCTCCTCTGCAACACCAATGTTGAATTGCTTACCCGCATATTGAACCAACTCTACCAGGCCATTTTCAATTGTTTTTGCGGAAATTTCTTCCCGCTTCATTCTATTCTGTAAGTAACGAGCCCATTGATTACTGAAAGCCACAATATTCTGAACAGATCTATAATTGGTTACCAGGTGATACAATACTGACCCATCCAATCGGGCCATTTCATTAAGTGCTCGGTTGCTCGCACCCCTGAAATCAAAAATATTCTGATCATCATCCCCAACCAGCAGGGTTCTCATATTCTCATTTTGCTCTAAAAGGGCTTTAATCAATTCAAACTCATCGTCATTGATATCTTGCGCTTCATCTACCACCAGGACTTGCTTGGTGATTCTATTAGGCTCAATCTCGCCATTACGTATTTTATTAACCGTAATCTTTAAAATATCATTTGATTTTTCGAGATTACCCTGCCTGCCTAACAAATCAAAACAATATGCATGAAAAGTTTTGATCTCTACATAATGGGCCACTGGTCCAATAAGTTCAAGTAACCTTTTTTTAAACTCCATAGCAGCAGCCCGCGAAAAAGTTAACATCAGCAATTGCTCATGTTTTATATCTTCCATTAACAGCAGTGAGGCCATTTTACTTACAAGGATTCGGGTTTTGCCACTACCCGGACCCGCAGCCACAATGATATGCTGATGGTCCTTATCATTAATGATGCTCAATTGCCGGGGATCGAGGGAACCAAAAATGCGTTTAAACTTTTCAGGACTGATTCTCATCTTTAGATCACGTGCCTTTTCACCAGGAAAATATTTTCGAATAAATCGGTCATAGGGCAAACTGAAATAATCCTCGGTGAAATTAATAGCATCCTCATAGTTATTAGCCATCCGCTTTGCGTATTCCCCTACAATATGAATCTGTTCCGCTTTCTGCTTATAATATTCCTCCAATTGGGCATAATCTTCTTTTTTATACTGGACCTTATTATTCTTTTCAATTCTTTCTATTTGTATTTTATTATAGGTAACAATAAAACCCCCTTCAATATTCATGGCACCAATTCTGGACAAATAAAATAGCGCATCCTCAATTTCTTCAATTGTAGCCGATTGTTTAAATAAGGAGTTGGATTGAATAAAACTATCCCGCAGTCCAATAACAGAAACATTAACAATCCCCTCCTTTGTATTAGTTGAGGAACTTTTATTAATTAATTGCCCGACAAACTCAATTATGAAATTGCATATAGCAGCCCTCTTCTCAATACGCTCCAGTAGCTTTTCATTGTCAAGGGTAAGCTGAAGTTGCAAATGGTTCCTGGAATATTCCTGAAGCTGTCTTTTACACCATTTTTTGACCACCCAAAAATTCAGGATATTCTTTATAAATGTGGGGGAATATTCCTTACCAAGATCATTATTAATATCATCAAGTAGTTCCTTGATATTGAATATAGTTGCTTCGAGACTCAGTTTTTGGGATAAAGCCCTTTCCATGGCAACATGTTCCAGTAACAGCCTCTGTGCTTTTAAATCTTCCCCTTTGTCAATACTGATCTGAATATCCTTAGCATCAGCAAGTATCTTTTCTTCTCTCAGCAGGTTAATGAGCTCAATCGTCTCATAAACGGTAATACCTAACCGATCAGCGATATAATCGACCCTGGACTCAACTGCTTCATCCCGGCCGATAGATTTACGGTTGGAAGAGATAAGCGACTTGATAATTCTAATGGCATTTACTTTCTGATCAGGCAATATTCTAGCTGAGTTGTTAACCCTCGAAATTGCTTCATCAGCATTGAACACTTCAATACTGGTAGCAAAAACCCGGGGCATATTCTGTTTACGTCTTAGATAGCTGGCATTTTCCAATGCTGCTATAGCCGTTTTAACTCGTGTTTCCAGATCTTCAATACCTTCCTCCCAACCACCTTTCCTGGCGATTTCAAGCACAGAATTCGAAATATTTACTCGCTTCCTGGTAAGATCCTTGATAGCCTTCCAGATTTGGTTGATCTCAGCCTGGCTCATTTTAGTTTGGTTCAGCCTGCTGAAATGCCGGTCCAGATCATCCGGATTGAACAATACATAACAATCAGCCTGCAAAGCTTCGTCCCTCCCGGCCCTTCCTGCCTCCTGGACATAATTTTCCAATGAGTCAGAAATATCATAATGAATAACCATGCCCACATCCTTTTTATCCACGCCCATCCCAAAAGCAGCGGTAGCAACAATGATCCTGGTAGAACCGGCGATAAAATCATTCTGATTGCTCGTTTTATCCTGTCTGTCCATTTTGCCGTGAAAAGCGAGCGCCTCATACCCATCCGCACTTAGTTTTTCCGCGATCTTTTCCGCCTTCTTTGTCCGGGAAACATAGATAATCGTAGGGCAGTCTTTTTGAGCCAACAAATTGCGTAGCGTATCATATTTGGATTCGTCGGAATCCAGTCTAATAACCTTATAATGGAGATTCTTTCTTCTTACACTGGCCTGAAAAAGTTCAAGTTCTAGGTTCAATCGGCTTTTAAAATAATTGCGGATATCATCTACAACCTGGGGCTTGGCAGTTGCAGAAAAACAGGAAACCGGGATAGGAAATTCCAGGTTCTTTTTTTGTTGTATTGTTTTAATAAACTCAGCGATATAGAGATAATCTACCCTAAAATCATGCCCCCATGAAGAAAAACAGTGCGCCTCATCAATCACAAAACGACTGATATGCCTACCCAGTAAAACCTTTTCAATGGTAGCCGATCGGAGTGATTCAGGAGAAATATATAGAATACCAGCAGATCCGTCAGCAACCTGTTCCAGCACCATGCTCCTTTCGATCGGGTCGAGCAACCCATTAATGGTAACAGCAGCGGTAATTTGCTTTTCCAAAAGATTATCCACCTGATCTTTCATCAATGACTGCAGCGGAGAGATAACCACTGTGAGTCCTTTTTCTGTATCAGCACTGATCAAAGCCGGAACCTGGAAAGTAATGGACTTACCACCGCCGGTAGGAAATATAGCCAGCAGGGATTTATTATTGATGGCAGCGGTAACAGCCTTTTCCTGTAAAGGCTCACCATCATAAACCCGGTAAGCATCGTAGCCAAAATACTTTTTCAAGGCACGCCTGGCATCCAAGGATTCTGAGCAATACTGGCAGGATTCCGGGCAAGGCGTACCTCTCAGGAGCTTGAGTACATATTCCAACCTGGGAAAGGTGAAAAGCAACCAGCGCGGCAGAATGGATTGACGGTCTTGAGCCCCAATAAGCGCTAACGCATAGGCGAGCTCAACCGGCTCAGTTTCAATGATTGATTCTAAGGGACTATTAAAGCAAAATTTACCTTGGTAGCTGTCCCGAATGAGGTTTAAAAGATTGCTATTGGAGGTTGGTCGAAAGGCTATGTATTCAAAAAAATGTTTAAACCGATGGTCCGGCGTAAGGAGGTGGTAAAATATTTGTTGCACATTTGGATTCAATCTTTGAAAAGTGGCCAGCTCATCGAAAAAAAGGTCTCTTGCCTTGATTGAATCGTTCAATGGATTGTTAGGTGCATCATCAGAAATCTTATCATCCTTCAGCAGTCGGTGGTAGGGTTTGGAAGGGAATAGAATGGGGGAAAGAAAAAGCGTATCAATATGCTTCCATTGATCGAATTCTATATCAGGATACAATCTGGCCATATAAGGCAGATCATGAAGCAGGATATTATGTCCAGCTATGAACTGCGACCTGTTAAATTGTGCCAATAGTTTTTCAATAGAAGTGCCATGGTATTGGGAATGGTCTGAGGAGATATAACCCAGATCGGCAATCTTTTTTGATTTAGGATCGACCTCCAGGTCGAAAAATGTCACAACATGGTTCATCAGGTATAAGGTTCCATCTTAAAACAGAGAACATTTAAGATACTTCTACAACTCCAATATATTATTTAATTTATTTAAACACAAGGGGTTAACGAAATATTACACCAATTCTGTATTACCCTAATCACGGAAAATTGAAAAGGCCCTTTCCAGTTTCTCCATAAAGACCCGCTTCGGCATTCTTTGGTTGGTGAGCTCATCCCGCAACAGCAAGTCAATGGCCTTGGTAGCCATCAACCCGAGGAAATAAACGAAAGCCTCCTTTTCGGTGGAGAAGCCAACAGTGCGCAGTTGCATCGCCAGGATTTTGGGTGAGCGGGCAAATTATTAGGGACCTTTGCAAGGGAATTGCAGGGGTTGGGGAGTTGTTGGTCATTTCGGCTACCATTCAATCTAGTATAGAGAAGCCGGAATTGAAACCCGGCGCAACAACCACCTTGTTTTTAAGGAATAGGGTGGGGCATCGGGGGAAGCAGGGATATTGCCATTGAAAGTGCAACGATTGACGGCATCAGGCAGTCAACCTAAAAAAACACACATGAGAAAACTAATTGCTATAACCTTGGGGGGCATCCTGCTGGCAGCCGCTACCAGCTGCAACAAGGACAGCGGGGAGCCGTTGGCCATACAGGGAAAATGGGAACTGCGGCTGCAGCAAGGCGGCTCAGGCTTCCCGGTCAATTATGCCCCGGGCAACGGGAATTATCTCCAATTTTCAGGATGGCGCTTTGAAAGGATCAGCAACGGCGCAGTCGTTCAATCCGGCCATTACTGGCTGGTGAAAGACAATACCGCAGCCGAAACACTGGGCTTGCGCATCCAGGACGGCCAATTCAACCACAGGATCGTATTCGGCGCAGGAGGGCAGGGAAAAACTTTTATTGACGTCAGGGATAACCGGCTCAACCTATTATCCGGCTTCTTCCCCCTGGATGGTGGTGGCATGACCGTTTATGAGCGGGTGGAATAAACTACGGACCATTGATCTGTTATTAACTACCTTAATCCTGGACCAAGGCGAATACCTTCATTCATTTATTTTCATTTTTAAACGCTTTATCCCGGATCGCACAAACTTCTAATAAGCTTTGACTATCAATTATTTATAATAATCAACTGGCCTTCCTATCTGCTTTTCCAACTTCAGGGCCTGTTACATTTTGAAAGCTTGCTCCAAGAAATCAGTAATTTTGTAACATATTTTTATTTTCAAACCAGTCGGTATGGAGCATTGCGGACCTATCATAAAAAAGTTACGGCAGCAATACGGCTATAAACAGGAAACCGTAGCAGATTACCTGGGCGTAAAAAGGGAAATGATCAGCTATTACGAAAATGGCACAAGGGAGCCTTCTTTGGAAGCATTGGAAAAATTAGCTGATCTATTTGGCGTAGCGCTGGATATCTTTTTCTCAGATAACCCTGATGAAGTGGCCGCTGAAATGGCATTTGCCTTCAGGGCAGATCACCTCACCGCAAAGGACATGGAAAACATTGCCACATTCAGAAGGGTCATCAGGAATTACCACCGTATCGTTCAATTAGGGCAGCGTCATGCGTAAGGAAAGATTAATTGAATATAAGGCCAATAAATTCAGGGAGGAGCATGGCTTATCCCCGACAGAACCCGTCAATCTTGGTCACCTGTTGACCAGGCTGAATGTGATCACCCTTTTTAAAGAAATGGGGGATAACTTTTCCGGTATGGCCGTTAAAAATGGTTATGGTCATTTCATGATGATCAATGCCAATGATATCATTGCCAGGCAAAGATTTACCATTGGGCACGAACTCTACCATCTGTTCATCCAGGAAGAATTCCAAAACCGAATCTGTTTCGTAGGCAGTTTCGATAAGAAAGATAAAGAGGAATATAATGCAGATTGGTTCTCTTCCTATTTTTTGATTCCGGAAGACGGCATAATTGAACAATCCCCCGAAAAGGAATTAAAGAAAGATAGTATCACCATCAGTACAGTCACCAAATTGGAACAATACTTTGGCGTGTCAAGGTCTGCCTTGCTCAACCGGCTCAAATTCCTGGACCTGATCAGTTCATCCTATCTGGAACAATTAAAGGATCCCGGTAATATTAAGCGCAATGCCCTTCAAATGGGTTACAGCACAGAACTCTATGAACCAGGCAACAAAAACAGATTCATCGGCGATTATGGCCTGAAGGCAAAGCAACTCCTGGACAAAGACCTGATATCAGAATCTGACTTTTACAGTATGATGTCAGATATAGGGATAGACCCGGATAAAAACCTGGTGGAGGATGACAAGGCAGCAGGATGAACCAAAGATATTACTGGATGCAGATGTCGTCATTCACTTTATAAAAGGGGGTAGTCATCTGAAACTGGCTTCCATTTTCCCGGGCAGGCTGGTAATGCTGGATAAGGTTAAGCAGGAATTAATCAAACATAAATCAGCATCAATAAGCATTGAAAATTTCCTGCACTGGACTAAAATCCCAGTTATCCCCATGCCAAAAGATGTACATATATTGAGGGAATATGCAGCTCTTAAAAAATTAAGAGGTGAAGGCGAAAGTGCCTGTATGGCTGTTGCAAGGTTTCGACGGGATTATATTGCGAGCAGTAACCTAAAAGATATTAAATCTTATTGCCAGGAAAACCAGATAGTTTATTACACGACCATGGACATTTTGGAATTCGCCATTACAAAAGGAATTATGAACCAAAGCGAATGTGATCAATTTATCAAAGAGGTGACCAGCAAGGGTAGCAAACTGCCATTTTCTTCCATGGCTGAATTCAGAAAGCATAAAGGAAAAGGGGTTTAAGGAACCATTTGAATTATAAGTATCCCGATCCTGGCAATTCATGGTGCTGCCTATGATCAGGGAAAGTCATATTCCTGCCCTTTACCCATTTAACCACCTAAAAGCCTCTAATTTTACCACTTTCCCGTATACATAATGACCGGAACAAAGCAAATATTGGCGATCATAGGAAGCGCCAGCAGCAATTCCTCCAATGAAAGACTCATCGATTTCATCCAAAATGAAACCAGCGGCATCTTCCAGCTCACCGTATTTAATGCGCTGAAGACCCTACCCCATTTCGACCCGGAAAGATCGGTTGCCAATTCCCCTGCGGAAATTGAGGCCATTCGCGCCTCGATAGCCAAAGCTGATGGCGTGATCATCTGTACCCCGGAATACATTTTCAGCGTCCCCAGTGGACTGAAAAATTTACTGGAATGGTGTGTAGCTACCACCATTTTCAATGAAAAACCGGTAGGGATCATCACCGCTTCCGCGCATGGGCAGAAAGGCCATGAGGAATTAAAACGCATCATGCAAACCCTGATGGCCAGGTTCACAGAACAGACAACGCTATTGATACCAGGTATCAAAGGCAAGGTAGGCAGGGATGGTAAGCTGTCTGACCAGTCTACCATTGAAGCGCTCAGACAGTTCATTGAGGCATTCAGGTCCATCGTAGGGGAAGAAACAGGGCATTGAACCATATTGTTTCCCCATTGGGGTCTCTTATTGAGGACCTCGATGAAATAAGTCTTTCTATTCATCAGGGTCCCCTGCGGGAGACCCTGATGGGGTGAAGATGTGGGTACACGGTAGCCCCTGCGGGAGACCCTGATGGGGCATATTTTGTACCAAACCACTAAACCTCAGCGGGGTCTCCCGAAGGGGACCCCGATGTATAAATGGCGAAATATTTATGGATCCAACAACTAATCCCATCTTCCAATTACCCGTTGGTCATAAGACACAAAGGGAGGGGGCAGGGACCACCTCAGTGGGAGCAGTTGAAGTGGACCGCGTAGAATACCTATTCTATTATTCATCAGGGTCCCCTGCGGGAGACCCTGCTGGGGTAGGGAATGTGGGTACATTGTAGCCCCTGATGGGTGCAAGTTTTATGCTGCGCCGCTGTTGCGTGTTATCACCAACAGCTTGTAGACACCATCCATTATCAACCTTGGTAGCAGATAGGAAAGTAAAATACCTCCTCGGAGCCTCCCGAAGGGGACCCCACTTGAGTACAAAGACCAAACTAACCGAAAACCATAAGAAAGCGTCCTGTTACCTGTAAACAGGACGCATGCATTCAATTATTCATAGTCTTGAAGGTATAGACATTACCGCTCTTGTCCACTTTTAGGATCACCCGCTTTCCCGGTTGGAACAATTCAATGAAATAGTTATCCTGGTCATCGAACTGTTCACCATAAAGGACCATATCAGTTTCATTGATCTCATTATCGTTGAATAAGATCACATCGCCCTTGCTATAGCCCGCAAACCTTTTCTCGATCATTTTCTGCGCATTGGCGGGAAGGGCACTGTATTCTTTCTTCACCACAGTGCCTACGAGGCTGCCATCGATATCATAATAGGCCGCTTCTTGTTTACCGTCACGGACAAATGTGGCTTTATCCAGGTAGTCGGTCCTTTCCCAGTTTACCCCATTCACTTCACCGAAATCCTTTTTGAAATTCTCCCTTGCCAGGTAGCTGACCTCATTACCCTTTAGCCTGGCCATTTCCTTATGCCCCATCATCATGGAATCCATTTCATGATGATGATGGTGATGATGATGGGTGTCCATATCCTTTTTATGAGTGGATGGCTCCTGTGCGCTGACCACTGAACCTGCCAGGTAAAGGCAGGAAAAAAGCATTGACATCTTTTTCATGATATAGTTTTTAAGTTGAATATTCCGAAGCTTGTTCCCATACAAGAGCAGGTCAAAACGGCTTCCCAGTGGAAGGATCCTATTAACAAGCAGTTAAGTTGAAGAATGGAATCGGTGTAGTGATCCCGGAATCCGTGCTTACCAGAATCATATAATGGTAATGATTAGCGAATCCTCTCCTCTAATTTACACCAATCCTCAGGCAATGGATTATTTGCTGCTGTCCTTTACCACTCATTAACATCCCTTGAAACGTATGCTTTACCTGTATCTGAATGCATCATGGTTGGAGGATGCAGAGACCTGTAGAAGCTCATCATTTGTAAACTAATTACAAATCGGCAATACAAACATATAGCACCCTAAAGGGCTGACTCCTGCCGCTATCATGTGGTGCCAACAAGCAGGCCCACTCCCATGTTCCAACTACCCGTTGGTCATAAGACACAACGGGGGCTATGACATATTTTCACCACATAGGGGGTTTCTTCGAGTGTCCCCGATGGAACTCCATCCTACTATTCATCAGGGTCCCCTGCGGGAGACCCTGATGGGGTAACGAAGAACAGCATGAAGTGATTCTTTTAACCTCAGCGGGCGCGGCCGGAGGGGACCCCGATGTATAAAAGGCAAAATAGTTTATACATCCAATAGCTAAGCTCATCTTCCAACTACCCGTTGGTCATAAGACACAACGGGGGCGACGGGGAGTGTTAAATTTTTTCACCCTAAAGTGGTACTCTTCAATAGTCCCCAATGAATTTTCATCCAACTATTCATCAGGGTCCCCTGCGGGAGACCCTGATGGGGTGTAAAAAATTGTTTTCGTCAACCAGTTGATCTAATCTTCCAACTACCCGTTGGTCATCAAACACAACGGGGGCGTGCGGGGGTGTATTATATCTTTTCACCCCATAGTTCTACCCTTCGAGGTTCCCCGATGGATATCCATCCTACTATTCATCAGGGTCCCCTCCGGGAGACCCTGCTGAGGTAACGAAGAACAGCATGAAGTGATTCTTTTAACCTCAGCGGGCGCGGCCGGAGGGGACCCCGATGTATTATAGGTGAAATATTGTTTTCGTCAACCAGTTGATCTAATCTTCCAACTACCCGTTGGTCATCAAACACAACGGGGGCGTGCGGGGGTGTATTATATCTTTTCACCCCATAGTTCTACCCTTCGAGGTTCCCCGATGGAACTCCATCCTACTATTCATCAGGGTCCCCTCCGGGAGACCCTGCTGAGGTAAAATGAATATCTATCCTACCATTCATCAGGGTCCCCTCCGGGAGACCCTGCTGGGGTATACAAACAATCCTTCAAATTTGCATTATCATCCAGCAAACTATTCCTTTTGTCATGACGATCGAAAAACTTTCCCCGCATAATCTGCAACAGTTACTTACCCTTGTACTGGAGCTATGGACCGATTGTTCCTTAGAAGAAGAGACTCCTTACTATACCGCATTGATGAATGCGCCCGATGAACTATGTCTCCTGGCGAAGGAAGGGGATCATTATGTAGGATTCTTGCATTTATCCACCCGCAAGGATTATGTGGAAGGCGCAGATGAATTACCTATCGCGTATATAGAAGGCATTTATGTACAACCCCACCATCAACACAAGGGTATTGCCAGAAGACTGGTAAGCGCCGGGGAAGAATGGGCAAGACAAATGGGCCTGAAGCAGCTCGCATCGGATACGGAATGGAACAACACCAGCAGCATTGCCTTTCACCAACAGATCGGGTTCCATGAAGCGGGAAGGATCGTCTGCTTCATCAAATCACTATGACTGGGCAGGTAATGGCTGAACCCATAATGAATGGCGCCTGTCCCGGCTGGCCAACCACTCATATTGACGAATTGCTTTAAATTTGTACCACATTTGCTGACCATGTCCTTTGCCACACCAGCCATCCTCAATGAAATAGCCCAGGAGTTGGACCTAGGCTTCCGGGCATTCATCCATAAAGAAACAGGACAACTTGTTTTCATTCCTGACCTCATGAATTACCCAGACATTGAAATTGAGGCATGGAAAGAAGAGACAGCACTGCTGGAAAAGCATCCATCAGACTTTGAGGAGATTTGCAAATGGGAATCATGGGAAGCCTTTAGGGTGATGGAAGCTTTTGTGAATGAGGTATCCGGTGACCGTAGACTTCAGATCCGGCTGCTGGATGCCCTGGAAGGTAAGAAGCCTTTCAGCAGGTTTAAATACGTTATTGATAATTCCGGTCCCTACCGCCAGCAATGGTTCGACTTCAAACACCAGCGTATGATGGAGTATGTGGCGCAGCAGTTGGAAGCACTGGCCTTCAAGCCCGGACAGTAATTTCTCTACTGCCTTGGGTATTGAGCTTCAATTTGGTTCAAAAAGCATCATCCTGATATCCTTAATACCCCCAAAAATTTAGCATTCCACTACCTGATACTAAATACCATGGTCGTGTTTTGATTATTGGTTCACCTAACCAAGAAGCAATGACCTATCCCTCACTATGATTCGTTTTTACTATCTATTATTCATTTTATAATACTCAGGCCTACAATTTATATCTAATTTCATTTGCATACGTAGAAGGCCAATCATGCAAACAACCCTTTACGATTTGTTTCCTGGCCTGCCCTAAGCTTTCATGTAATTCCTGACCCTGGCTTTATAGCTTTTGATAGTTCACTGTAAGTCTCATTAGTAGCCCATCAATTTACTTATCCACCCTTGCAAGCAGTCTCTAACGCTTTAAACTATTACCGAATGAAAATTTTCGCGAAGGTCCTCCTTTTTGGATTACTCTGCAGTGGCTGTAACAACCAGCCTGAGAAACAATCCGCTGACAACCCTGACAACTCAGCAATAGAACAAATGGTGGCGGATGCCTATTTCCATTGCTTCCCCATCGTTGAAAACTACAAGGCCTTGTATGCCTATGGCGTGGACACCAGCTCCCCCAAATACCTACCCATGAACACCCTGTACAATACAAGGAATTTGTATACCCCCGCGGATAAATATGTAGTGAGTCCAAACAACGACACTTATTATACCACTGTTACCGCCGACCTCAGGGCCGAGCCATTGATCATCAAGGTGCCGGCAGTGAAGGACAGGTATTATTCCTTCCAGCTCAACAGCATGGTGACCGATAATTTCGGCTATATCGGCACCAATACCACAGGGACGGATGCTGGCATTTATGCCGTCACAGGCCCCAACTATTCAGGCCCCCTGCCTCCCGGTGTAAAAGAGATCAAATCGCCCAGCGAATTCCTCGGGTTGATGGGACGCACCCAGGTGAATGTGTCGGACCCGAAAGATGTAAAGCAGGCACAGGCTGTCCAGGACAAATACCAGATCGGGGTCATGCACAAATTCTACCCGGAATTCCCGCCTGCGGAGGTGAAGCCCATCAATTTCCCTACCTACAAGGAAGAAGACAAGGCGACCCCAAAGTTTTTCAGCCTGCTGAATTTCCTGCTCCAATTCATCCGTCTCAGTGATGATGAAAAGAAGATCATGGATGGATTTAAGGCCAGTGGGATTGAAGCAGGCAAGCCTTATACCTATTTTGATGACCACCCAAAGCTGCAGCCCGCCATCCAGAACGGCATCAACAAAGGCATGCAAATGGTGGACTCTTCTGCCAGGAAGATGGGCGAGATCATCAATGGCTGGACCATGTTTCCATTGGGAGAATATTTCGGCAAGAACTACATCGCACGGACCAATGTGGCCAAGATGGGCATCTATGCGAACAGTCCATTCGAAGCCTATTATCCTTTGGCTTTTGTTGACCAGGAAGGCAATCCCCTCAATGGGAACAACAGCTATGCCATCACCTTCAAAGCTGGACAACTGCCGCCGGTAAAATATTTCTGGTCCATCACCATGTATGATTCCAAAACCCAGCTACTGGTAGAGAACAAGATCAAAAGGTATTCTATCGGTGATCGGACCAAGGGGATGGTATATGGCAAGGATAGTTCCCTGACCATCTACTTCGGTGCCAATCCCCCAATGGACCAAACCAGCAACTGGCTGCCTGCCCCTAACGGCGACTTCAATGTCATGATGCGCATGTACGGCCCGAAAGATATGGTATTGAATGGCCAGTGGACACCACCTCCCATTGTCAGGCTAACAGGAAAATAAATACAGGAAGGTCAAAATAAAAGTGCGACCTGCACTTGCTGCATCTATAAAAAACATAACCCATCAAAATGAAAAATATTTCCAGACTCCTCCCTATGGCTTTATTGGGTATTGCGGTATTGTTATCCGGTTGCCAGGGAAACACCCGCACCACCGAGAAAGAAACGGATAGCCTAACGGTAGAGGATGCCCGAAGCATTGCCCGGGAAGCCTATATCTATGCCTTCCCCATAGTGGACAACTTAAGGGTCCAGCACTCCTTCTTTGTTGACAGCACCAATGCAGAATACAAAGCACCTTACAATACCCTGTTCAATATCCCCCGGGTATTCACGCCAAAAGACAGGGTGATCCAGACACCCAATTCCGATACCCCTTATTCATGGGCGGGTCTTGACCTCAGGACCGAACCCATGGTATTCATCGTACCGCCGATCGAAAAGAACCGGTATTGGAGTTTGCAATTGATCGACCTCTACACGCATAATTTTGATTACCTGGGCAGCAGGACAACCGGCAATAATGGCGGGGCATATATGATAGCTGGGCCAGGCTGGCAAGGCGAAACTCCCAAAGGCATTACCAAAGTGTACCGTTGCGAAACAGCCATTGCCTCGGCACAATTCAGGACACAATTGTTCAATCCTGGCGACCTTTCCAATGTAAAGAAGATCCAGTCCCAATATCAACTGGTTCCTTTATCGGTTTTCCTGGGAACACCAAGACCTGCACCAGCAGCACCTATCGCCTTCCCGCAGCCCCTTTCTCCACAGGAGCAACGCCATTCCCTGCAGGTCTTTGATATCCTCAATTTTGCATTGCAATACTGTCCCACCCATCCCTCCGAGACGGAGCTCCTGAAAAAGTTCAGCAAAATGGGCATTGAAAGTGGGAAACCATTCGACACGACCAGGTTCTCGCCGGAAATACGGCAAGCCATGCATGAAGGGATCAATGATGCCTGGAAGGATTTTGCGGGGGTGATGCAGCAGATGAACGAAGGAAAGGTTTCCCCCGGTGATGGGTTTGGCACCCGCGAATTTCTCAAGAACAATTATTTGTTTCGCATGGCCGCCGCGGTAGCCGGCATTTACGGCAACAGTAAGGAAGAAGCCATGTATCCAAATTATTACCTCGATAAGAATGGGGAAAAGCTGGATGGCAAAAACCGTTACATCATGTATTTCCCACCAGGCCAGCTTCCGCCGGTCAATTCCTTCTGGTCCCTGACCATGTACGATGCTTCGGATCTTTTGGTGGACAACCCGATCAATCGCTATTTGCTTAACTCAACCATGCTCTCGCAGTTCAAGAAGGACGATAAGGGAGGCATTACCCTTTACATACAGCACGACTCACCAGGCAAAGCAAAAGAAAGCAATTGGTTGCCTGCGCCTGAAGGCATATTCCGTTTGGTGATGCGCTTGTATTGGCCCAAGGAAGCGGCACTTAACGGATCCTGGAAGCAACCGGTAGTGGAAAAAATTTCACCCTGATGGATATGCCTTAGCACAGTTTGTTTCATACCAACATTATAGCGCTGGCTATTGGTTTCACCTTCAAGGCATCATTATTGTACCTGAAGATCATGACTATTGAACCATGAAATTGCGATGGGAATGATATTGGTGCTTAATGTACAGGTGACTTTATTCTGCTATCGCCTTTGGCAGCAGGTGATGGTTTAAGGCATTGTACTTCCTCAGGATCTCGATGGTTTTACCGATCGGCAAGGCCGGTACAAAACGGCCATTATTTCCTTTCATTTCCTCGGCCATGAAGAGCGAATTGATGATGGCTTCTTCTGTAGCTTCCCATACCGCGAGGAACAAGGGAGATAGATGGTCATTGGGAACATCTGCCTTCTGCACTACTGGCTGCTTCGCATCATAGGGAATTCGGTTAGCCTTATACGTGGAAAAAGCGATCGCATAATCGCCACTGCCATTGGAAGAGAAGGAACCCACATTCCCGAAGGCCAGGTAGGCCCGCTTGGCCAGTCGTTTCAGGTTGCGGTCCGACAGCGGTGCATCAATGGCAATGATGATCATGCAGGAGCCATCGGCCTTATACTTGTTGGCAGGGTCCTGCAGGTAAAAATTATTCAATTCCCTTCCCACCGGCGCCCCGTTGATGCTGAGGATGCCGCCAAAATTCGACTGCACCAATACACCCACCGTATATCCTCCCCTGGAAGCCGGCAGCTTTCTTGATGCTGTTCCGATCCCGCCCTTGAAACCCAGGCATTCTGTACCGGTGCCTGCGCCCACATTGCCTTCTGCCACTTTACCGCCTTGGGCTGATCGAATGGCATTCATGACATCGGCTGCCGTAACATGTCGGCCGCGGATATCATTCAGGCCGCCGTCGTTGGTTTCACCTACCACGGCATTCACGGATCGCACTTGTTCATTGCCCGGCAGCGAGAGCATATGGTCCAGCAGGGCATTGGCCACGATTGGTGTGTTTAGCGTATTGGTCAACAGGATCGGGGTTTCCATATTGCCGAGTTCTTCCACTTGCGACAAGCCCATCAACTTTCCGAAGCCATTGCCCACATAAATAGCGGCCGGCACTTTCTCCTGGAAGATATTTCCCTCATGCGGCAGGATGGCCGTTACCCCTGTGCGGATGGCATCGCCTTTCACCAGGGTGGTATGGCCTACTTTCACCCCTTCCACATCGGTAATGGCATTATTGGTACCGGTGGGCAGGATGCCGATGGTGATGCCGAAATCGCGGGCGCGACCGCGTTTTTCTGATTGAGCCCAACCCTGTTGGGTGAGCGATAAACCAAGGCCTAACCAAATGAAGAGTGCTCTTGTCATGGATTGTTTTTTCAATGCTGTAAGCAAAAGGTAAAAAAATTGGAACAGTCTCCGCTCACGATATAGTTGATTAGTTGCATTTATCTATACCTCAGCAGGGTCTCCCGAAGGGGACCCTGATGTGTAAAAGGCGAGATCATTTCTACATCCAACAACTTATCCTTCGTTGCAATTCTATCCTCAGCAGGGTCTCTCGCAGAGGACCCTGATGTATAAAAGGCGAGATATTTATACATCCACCAGCTAATCCCATCTTCCAACTGCCCGTTGGCCATAAGACACAACGGAGGCGGCGGGGGGTTATCTCTATTGTTGTTTGGTGCGGAGTAATTATATCCTGCGCCGCTGTTGTGTGTTATCACCAACAGCTCTTTTATTTAACCCCAGCGGGGTCTCCCGAAGGGGACCCCGATGTATAAAAGACGAAATATTTATGCATCCACCAGCTAAGCTCATCTTCCAACTGCCCGTTGGTCATAAGACACAACGGGGGCGGCGGGGGGGTATCTCTATTGTTGTTTGGTGCGGAGTAATTATATCCTGCGCCGCTGTTGTGTGTTATCACCAACAGCTCTTTTATTTAACCCCAGCGGGGTCTCCCGAAGGGGACCCCGATGTATCAAAGACGAAATATTTATGCATCCACCAGCTAAGCTCATCTTCCAACTGCCCGTTGGTCATAAGACACAACGGGGGCTATGAGAGATATTAAATCCTATCACTCCATAGGGATTCTCTTCGAAAGTCCCCGATGAATTTCTCTCTTACTATTCATCAGGGTCCCCTGCGGGAGACCCTGCTGGGGTTTGAATCCTATCACTCCATAGGGATTCTCTTCGAAAGTCCCCGATGAATTTCTCTCTTACTATTCATCAGGGTCCCCTTTGGGAGACCCTGCTGGGGTTTGAATCCTATCACTCCATAGGGATTCTCTTCGAAAGTCCCCGATGAATTTCTCTCCTACTATTCATCAGGGTCCCCTTCGGGAGACCCTGATGGGGTTTGAATCCTATCACTCCATAGGGATTCTCTTCGAAAGTCCCCGATGAATTTCTCTCCTACTATTCATCAGGGTCCCCTTCGGGAGACCCTGCTGGGGTTTGAATCCTATCACTCCATAGGGATTCTCTTCGAAAGTCCCCGATGAATTTCTCTCCTACTATTCATCAGGGTCCCCTTTGGGAGACCCTGCTGGGGTTTGAATCCTATCACTCCATAGGGATTCTCTTCGAAAGTCCCCGATGAATTTCTCTCCTACTATTCATCAGGGTCCCCTTCGGGAGACCCTGCTGGGGTTTGAATCCTATCACTCCATAGGGATTCTCTTCGAAAGTCCCCGATGAATTTCTCTCCTACTATTCATCAGGGTCCCCTTTGGGAGACCCTGCTGGGGTTTGAATCCTATCACTCCATAGGGATTCTCTTCGAAAGTCCCCGATGAATTTCTCTCCTACTATTCATCAGGGTCCCCTTTGGGAGACCCTGCTGGGGTGAAGATGTGGGTACACGGGAGACCATTCTGAGTTGAAAATTTCTATCCTACTATTCATCTGGCTAAAATGAAGAAGACCCTACACCTTCAACACCCCACGGAATCCCCTTGCCGCATAGTAGGAGCCGGCCCCGTTATGGTAGATGAATACATGGTCATAGCGGCGGTCACCGAAGATGGCGCCACCCAATTTCCTGATGGGCTCAGGGGTCCGTAGCCAACTGGAGGTCTTGGTATCAAAATGGCCCAGGGTCTGCAAATAGCGGTATTCGGCTTCTGTGAGAACGGAAATACCCATACTGGCCGCCAGATCCATCACCGTTGACTCCGGCTTGAACTCCTTGCGCGCATCCAATGCCTCGCGGTCATAGCAAAGGCTACGGCGATCCTTCGGACTTTCAGGGGCACAGTCCATAAAGACCAGTTCTCCACTGGAAGAATCCATTCCCACCACATCGGGTTCACCGCCAGTTCGCTCCATCTCCTGTAAGGACCATAGCTTATCCGGCCGGACCGTTAAACGACCCAATACGGTAGTCCAGTCAATCCCTTTGTGCCGACCAGGGTTCCTTTCAAACCTTTGCTGAAGGGTTTCAATCAGCTGTTGGCGCTGGCTTGCATTAAGTTTTAGTTGATCTTGCTTTGCCATTGGAATGGATAATGTTGTAGTTAAAAAATGTACAGGCCTTTAAGTATCAGGCCTGTTAAAGTTCGTCTAATAGGTGTTGGCTACAGTTTCCTTGTCGGGCAACCAACGTACTTACCTTAATTATGTGGGTAACCTACCTATAAATGTTTAAAGGTTTTGGGTATTTTTTGAAAAAATTATTGAACAATTTACCTATCTTGCTTTCAGGTCAAGGCTTTATATATACCCCGAAGTCGTAAAGCCTGCCATTATATGGCAGGCTTTAATGTACTCATAACCAGAACCATGTAAATTTCCTTTTGCTTATTTCAAATGAACTTTCAACAAGAAGGCCCCCAAATACACCCAATAGCTATAGGATTTCCGATAGATTAGCCATAAATACAATATCTTCACCAAACTGGCGGCGGAGCATGTCCGGTCACCCTATTTGAAGACAATAAACATAACAACCTGGTCATCTGGGCCTCCCCAGCACCCGGGTTATTTTTTTGGGTAACCCAACCAACATGGGCATTTTAAGGTTTATTAATCACCCATCCCCTTTGATTTTTGTAACGGCAGGATTCCAATCCCTGGTCAATAGCAGCCAATAATCAGACTTCAATGGAGGATGATATTCCTTCCTTTTCTATAATGTCGATGGTCATCGATAAATTAAACTTTATCATAAAACAATATAGATGCTTTTTGAAAACAACAAAGACCGTACAACATATATCTTTCCATTTCCTCTTTACTTTTCTCGATTGTTCTTAACCACTGGGTTATTAGTTTTCAGCAGCATAGCAATGGGGCAGGTAAATGGGGATAATAAGGAAAAGATCAAAGCCCTCGATAACCGTATCGAAAGCCGGCAGGCAGAAGTCGAAAAACTGAAGAAGGAAAAGGATGAACTGGATAAGAATTTCATCAAACAAAAAGAGGTGGCAACGCAGGCACAGCTATCAGCTGAATCATTGATGAGCAAGAATCTTTCTGCCGCAAAATCGCTCAAGGAGAACAGCCTGAGTAAAAAGAAAAGCAATGTAGCCTACAAAAATGCCAAAGCTTCCAGGAAAGCCAGCAAAACGGCACGTAAGGAAGCCAGCAAGGCCAATGCCATGGAGAAACGAGTAAAAAAAATGAACAAGCGGATCAGCAAATCAGAAAAAGACCTGTCAAAATTGAAGTCACGGAGAGAAAAACTATAATAACATAGTTCTATCCCCTGGCCGTGCATTTCAATATTTCAAGAACAGGAAATTCAATCCCACCTGGAAGGAAAATCCACCGAACCTATTGCGGGTGCCAAAATTTTGCAGTGCCCTGCCCAGTACACCGAACTTGCCCGGCTTGAACCAATAAGAACCATACAAGCCCAATCCATACATACGGTCATTACCGGCAACGGCCTTTTCGCCTTTGTCATCGCCCAACTGCCACATCCCACAACCCATCAAACCCAATTCATGGCCCTTGGTAAAGCTATAGGATACACCATAATCAAGGGTCAGGTGGGGTGCTTCCTTGAAGTCTACATCCTTTTGATTGGTATTGAATTCAAAGGTAGTGGCAGCCATCAAGGTATATTGTGGTTTGGGTTTGTAGCGGATAGCCCCGCGTAGGTTATGGGAGAGATAACCCAGACCCATGTTCTCTGCACTACCCGCCTCGTATTTACCGGTGGGCAACCATAGCCCATAGGAAACAGAAGTAGTGAGCTTGTTCTTTTCCCAGGTCAGCCATATGGGTTGTAGGTAACAATCACCCAAACCAAAGATATTGATATTGATATCCTCGTTGGCGGGAGGGGTAGGGCCTGTGTAAAAATCAAGGGCGATGTTGGCACTGGGACTATTGATGATCGGCAAGGCCATCATACCCCAACGGGCATTGAGGATCTTGCCTTTTCCAAAATAGAGGGCCATAGGGATTATCGAATGGGTCTTGACCTTTTGGCCAATGGTAACATACAGTGGCGGTTCCTGGCTTACTTCGATCACATCGGTCTTATTTCCGCTCTGGTTGAAATAATCCAAATTGGTATAACTGTAATAGAAGGACACTACCCATCCTGTGGCAGGTGGGATGAAATAATCATTGGGATTAAAGCTACCCCCTACAAAATGCCCCTGGGCATTTGCCCTTGCCAATGACAACAGCAGGGCCAGGGTGAGTAGCAGGCTTTGGCCGGAACAATATTTTCTAACAAACATGAAACCCGGTTTTAGGGTGGCAGATAGGTTCACCAGGATCATTTCAGGTCTCCAGGCTTCACAGTGAGGCTACCCCCTTTCTGCCGTGGTGGAAAATCGCTCAATGTTTTCAAATGCGCCCCAATGATGTCCTGGACCTGTCCGCCCCAGGCAATTCCCAAGCGCATCGCCACTTCCCTTGATTTCCAATCGGTATGTCGCTCGAAGGGGTCCATACGCAGGTTAACCAGTAAGGCACTTGGCTTGTTGTAATCAAAGAAGCCTTCCCGGGTTTGAATATGGGATTTCCAATGGCCGATCCGGATAGCTGTAAGGTCACTCTCATTGTAATAGATCTCAAACTGGCGTGCAGAGGGAGCATTGGAGGTCCAGTGGTTCAGGTTATTCACGCCATCAATATATACTTTGTGAGAAGCTTTCAGGTTCTCCTGAACATTGTTTACGCCAGCTGCTGCTGCCAATGTGGTAAACATATCGCAATGGTCCTGGATCCCATTCGACTTCTTACCGGCAGGGATCCTTGCAGGCCATCTCACCAGCATGGGTACCCGAACACCGCCTTCCCAGGTGGTGGCCTTTTCACCCCTGAATGGCGTGGTGCCACCATCGGGGAACCAATCGGCCATCGCACCATTATCGGTGGTAAAGACAACAATGGTGTTATTGGCAACACCCAGGTCTTCCAGCTTCTTCAATAACCTTCTTACCATATCATCCAATTCCATCAGTCCACTGCCATAGATATCGAACTCTGAAGAATACGGAGTAGCCAGGTTCTTGCTTTCGGGCTTGAGGTGGGTATAAATATGCATACGGGATGGATTGAACCAGGCAAAAAAGGGCTTGCCCTCTTTTGTACTTCTCTCCATAAAATCCATGGTCCGGGACAAGAACTCCTCATCAACCGTTTCCATTCGTTTAGGATCCAGCGGACCGGTATCCTTGATCTTTTGCTTTCCAACTTTACCGAATCGGGGATCTACTGTTGCATCATCCACATTGGTGGCAATGCAATCAAGGACACCCCTTGGTTTGTAGCGCTTATTGAATCCGGAATCCTTTGGCCACATCTCAAGCGATGGCTCTTCTTCTGTGTTAAGGTGGTAGAGGTTCCCGTAGAACTCATCAAACCCGTGTACAGTAGGCAAATGTTCGTTTCGATCACCCAAATGGTTCTTCCCGAATTGACCTGTTCTGTAGCCAAGCGGTTTCAGGAGTTCTGCCAGTGTCGGATCCTTTTCGCTTAGGCCAATGGGTGAACCGGCCATACCCACGGTGGTCAGACCGGTCCTGATAGGCAACTGGCCGGTAATGAACATAGCCCTGCCGGCTGTACAGGAAGGGGCTGCATAATGATCCGTGAACAGCATGCCCTCCTGCCCGATCCGGTCAATACTGGGCGTAGGCACCATCATGCCATTATTGTAAGCGCCAACATTCCAATAACCCACATCATCCGGCATGATGACCAGGATATTGGGTTTTTCACTGGCCGGTGCAGCAACCACTTTCGTTTTACCTGCTGCCGGCTTCTTAGCCGTTTTGGGATTCTGGGCGAAAATGGGGCAGACAGTCAACAAGGATGCCGCAAGAAGCACATTTTTCATACAATAAAAAGTAAGCATTGACAAATAAGAAGGGGCACAGGCCTTAGCAAAGTGGCTTAGAGACAATTGTCAGTCCTGCATCGCAACAATAACTATTACTAACTTTAGATCCTATGATTATGCGGCCTTTGGTTAGATTTGACGAATATGCCAGGAAGCTACCAGCAAGCATAACGAATTTATTTAATTTAAAATAACAAACAAAATATTTGTTTTTAATGGCAAAAACAAATAAAGGGATTGCCTCACGCAGTACTATCCTAACGGAAGCCCGGCATTTGTTGAATGAAAAGGGGCTCTCCATCACTGTTGATATGATCGCCTCGGAACTGGGGCTTACCAGGGGAAGGATCACCCATTTCTTCCCCACCAAGGATAGCCTTATGGTAGGGATCATGAGGGATTATGAACATGAGTTAAGTGAGCTGATCCACCAGTTCGACTGGGGGAAAGGGCCTGATTTTGCCAATTCGGTGGACATTATGGACAGGGTCCTCGACCTGCAATATGAATACCGCTGTGCCATTGCCTTTCTTGCCATTACCACCAAGAACCAACCTGAGTTGCACCAGCATATTGAAGGCTCCTATTATAACCGCATTGATGGCATCAGGATGCGCACCAGCTATATGGTGGAAAAAAAACTATTGCACCCGCAGATCCTGGAAAAAGAAAACTGGGAAGTGTATTGCTTCCAATATACCAACCTGCTTACCACCTGGGTGATCAGCCAGGAAATGTACCATAGCAAGAAGGCCTATAAAAAGATGAAGCCTGTCTATATCCTGGGAGCCATGAACCTTTATATCCCCTATCTTACCCGGGAAGGGAAAAAGGCCTATGATGCCGCCATGGTACCCTATGTCTCCTCAATTTCCGACTCAGAAAAAGCATAGGGATACATCCCTGCTTGATGAATTATTATATTACTAAACCATTTACGTCTTCGTGCCCCTTCGTGCCTTCGAGCCTTTGTGGCAAAAAAAGTATATACTTTTTATACTTAAAATACCCTCTTATGCAACAAAGCCAGCTCTTCTGCAATGGCCTGCAGCATGGGCTCATCCTTCCCCCTTTCATTGAAGATCCTGGTGATCTCCCCAAAATACCATGCCTGCTGCTCCTTGCTGGCACTGAACCGCTCCCAGATAACATCTCCCAAACGCGCATGGTCCGCCGCCATTGAACGCAGGTTATCCAGCTTATCCGCTGCCGGCACTTTCAACTCCAGCAAACTGGCATCATGCTCCAGGAAATTGATGGTCTCCTGCTTGCGTTCAGCCCAGCTGCCTTTCTTATCAATGGAACGCTTCTCCAGTTTGTCCAGTTCCGTTGCTGCCCTAACCAGTGATGCTACCCTCGTTCCAAAATGCAGTTCCACTTCTTCAATGGTAACCGGTGTATCCTCCACCACATCATGCAGCAAGCCGGCCGCCAGCACTTCATCATCACAATCGTGGTCAACGAGGATCTTACAAACATTCAACAGGTGGTACATATAAGGCACCCGCGTGCCTTTCCGCAACTGGTGCTGGTGATGCTCTGCTGCAAAGACAAGTGCCCGGGAAACGATACTCATGGTCAGGTATTATTTTGTTAGATTGAAAGAGGTCGAAATGCCCTACATAATTTAAGCAATATTTTATCATATTCTAGCCAATTACCGATCAAGCAAGGAATTTTCAATGGCCTTGTTTGTCCAATCACCTATTTTGAATTAGTTTCACCAAAACGCAACTGCTGAAAAAACTGTTCGCCTTATTCCTGCTGGTGGTATACCTCTTCAATCTTTTGGGGTATACCCTGCTCTTCGAATATATCGAGGAGCGGTCGGACAGGCAGTTGGTTCAAAAGCTCGATGAAAACCGGTACAGCGAAGACCAGCTGATCGAGATCAAAATACCCCTCTCCCTTCCTTATGGTACTGACTGGCCCGACTATCGACGGGAAGACGGGGAAGTGGAAATTGATGGCAAAATCTTTTCCTTCGTAAAGAAGAAGATCAGTAACGATACCGTTTACCTCAAATGCCTTCCAAATACAGCCAAGGACCAGTTAACACTGGCCAGGCACGACTATAACCGCAAAGCCAACGATCTTCCAACTGGCGAAGCTGGCGGTAGTTTGCTAAAAAAAGCTACCGGTCTATTCTCCTATTCCTTACAGTTGACTTCTTTTGACCTTACCACACCGGTAATCCTGGTCTGCAGGGAGTATGCCCTATTCTCGAATCATCCCTGCACAGCCAGCACTGATGAGATCTTACGTCCCCCTATTGCCTAAAATTCCCCTTGCGTAATTCACCCGTGGATCCCATTTCCAGGGGTACTATGCTATTATGACCATTCTGCATTAACCCGGTATAACCCCCGATGGGATTATACATCATTTCACATAACCATACCTATCAACATGCCTTACATTCCGGTTGAGCGCCATTTACCTGGCATCACTGGGCTGCTGGAATACCGCAAGGATTCGGCTGCCCCTATTCGTGAGTTGACCCAATTCCTCCTGCGCGGACCCAATAGTCTGACCGAAGCAGAAAGGGAACTCATCGCCACTATTGTTTCCCATGGTAACCAATGCAGGTTTTGCACCACTGCCCATACTGCAGCTGCCGACCTGCTGTTGGGGGAACAGGCTACCACAGCACAGGTCAAACAGGACATTAACGCCGCTCCCGTTTCCCCCAAAATGAAAACCCTGCTGACCATTGCCTCCATGGTAAGGGAAAGCGGTAAGGCGGTTACTGAAGAAGCCATCCAGCAGGCAAGGCAGGCTGGGGCAACTGACCTGGAGATCCACGACACAGTGCTGATCGCGGCACTGTTCTGCCTCTACAACCGCTATGTGGATGGACTGGCGACAGCCCTTCCTGAAGATGAAAACTATTATTCCACCCTGGCAGACCGACTGGTCAACCACGGCTATACCAGGCTGCCCCAAGGCTATGATCACCTCAAAAAGTAAACAACCAAAACTTAGCAAGCTATCATGAAAAGACTATTCACCTTATTCGCCTTCCTCATTACTGTTCAAGTACAGGCGCAGGTCTTCAACCTGTCCGGACAGATCACTACAGAACAAAACGAACCCATCAGCAATGCCAGCCTAACGGTGAAGGACAAACTACTGGGAACCGTTACAAATAACAAAGGCCAATTCAACCTTGCTATTACCAAACTCAAACCTCCCTTCACCCTGGTGGTAAGTTCAGTAGGATTTACAGAGATGGAAGTGCAGATCGACAGCACTACCACTACCATCAATATACAATTACAAGCCAAGCCGGCAGCACTGGGGGAAGTGGTAACCGCTGCCACCCGGATGCCGGAAAACATCCTGCGCTCACCCGTGACCATTGAAAAAATGACGCTTAAGTCCATTCGTGAAAATGCCTCCCTTACTTTCTACGATGGCCTTCAGCATCTCAAAGGAATGGAAGTGGTGACCAGCAGCCTCACCTACAAACAGGTCAATACCCGTGGATTCAATAGCACCGGTAACTCACGTTTCCTACAGCTGGTGGATGGGGTGGACAACCAGACACCAGGGCTGAACTTCGCAGTGGGCAACCTCTTCGGCAGTTCAGACCTTGACATGGAAAGTGTGGAATTGATCCCCGGCTCTGCCTCTGCCCTTTATGGACCGATGGCTTTTAATGGTGCCCTGCTCATGCATACAAAGGATCCCTTCAAATACCAGGGACTAAGTTTACAGGCCAAAGCCGGTGTTAACCATATTGGTGAGGACGCTGTTAAGCCGCATGGATTGTACGATGTGGGACTGCGATATGCCAAGGCATTCAATAACCGCTTTGCCTTCAAGCTTAATGCTTCTTACCTGAGCGGACTCGACTGGTACGCCACCAACTATACTGATATCAGTGCACAAACACCCCCGGACAAGCGCGGACCCAATAATCCCGGTCGCGATGCCCTGAACATCTATGGCGATGAAGTATCCAGGACCATTCCGGGCGTTGGCCTCGTATCGCGCACGGGCTATGAAGAAAAGGACCTGATGAACTACGATGTGTACAGCCTCAAACTTAATGGGGCACTGCATTACCGGATCACCAACAATCTTGAAGCAATCTACCAGTACAACTACGGCAGGGGTACTGCCAGCTATACCGGCAGCAGCAGGTTCGACCTGAATAATTTTGAACTGCAAACCCATCGCCTGGAGTTGAAAGGCAGCCAGTTCTTTATCCGCACCTACTCTGTTGTTGAAAACTCCAATGATTCCTACAATACCCGCTCGCTGGCGCAGTTCATCAACCGCACTTGGGTAAAAGACCTCAATGGCAATACCGTAAGCGCTGACAAGGCGGACAATATGTGGTTTACCCGTTTTGAGTCTGCCTTCAAAGGAAATATCAGTGGTGTTGCCGCAAACGATTATGCGGCAGCAAGGGGCTTTGCCGACCAGGGAAGGTTGTTGCCGGGTACAGCTGCATACGAGGCTGCAAAGGAAACTTCCATACATAACTATGGATTAAGCGGGGCAGGTGTCTTCTCCAACAGCAAGTTCTACAATACGGAAGGCCAATATGATTTTTCGAAAGCCATCAAGATCTTCGGCCTGCAGGCAGGTGCCAACTTCAGGTATTATGACATGTTCACCAACGGTAGCTTATTTGATGATAAGGACCAGGAGATCACCATCAAGGAATACGGCGCATTTATCCAGGCAAACAAATCATTGTTGAATGAGCGCCTGAAGCTTACCGCATCCCTTCGCTATGACAAGAATGAGAACTTTGATGGCTATTTCACGCCCAGGGTAGCCGCAGTTTATGAGGTGGCCAGGAACCATAATGTCAGGGCATCCTACCAGACCGGCTTCAGGAACCCAACCCCTGTTGACCAATTCATCCACCTGAATGTAGGTCCCATCACTATCCTGGGAGGCGCACCCAAGAACAGCAAGGACCTGAATGTTTACCAGAACTCCTTCACTGCTGCTTCAGTAGGCGCCTTCGGGGCGGCATTCGGACAGGCCATGGCCAATGGCAAACCCTATCCCGTTGCTGTCAATGAAAACAAGCACCTGCTGCAAAAGTCTGAGGTAGCCTACATCAAGCCCGAAAAACAGCAGGCGCTGGAACTGGGTTATAAAGGATTGTTCGGTAACCAACTATTGGTTGACATCAACTACAACTATAGCGTATACACGAACTTCATCCTTACCACAGTGGTATTGGAACCACAAAGTGACGTATATGATGAAAATGGGGACGTGAACTTTGATGCTGCCAATGACCTCTTAAGCGGTAAGGCCCATGCATACCAGTTGTATACCAATGCAGCCGATAAGGTATCAGCTCAAAGCTTGTCAGCAGGATTGACCTATACCACCAGGTCAGGTTACAGCCTGGGAGGAAACATTACCTGGGCGAAGTTCGATATCAGGGATGCCAATCCAAACAATGTACCTGCATTCAATACCCCTGAGTACAGCAGCAACCTGACCATTGGCAACAGCAACTTGTACCGGAATTTCGGCTTCAACCTGGCCTGGCATTGGCAGGACTCCTTTGACTGGTATGGCAGTTTCAATGGTATGCGTCCGGGCCGTATCGGAGCCTATTCGCTGGTGGACCTGCAGTTCAACAAAAAGCTTCCTAAGCATAACGCGATGTTGAAATTGGGATCCAGCAATCTCCTCAACAACAGGATCTACCAGGCCTACGGTTCACCTGCTATTGGTGCGATCTATTATGTGGCCATCACTTTTGAAGGACTCTTAAAATGATCACCATGAAATCTGGCCAAATTAGAATAACACATATTGGTTTGTTCATTACCTGCTTCCTGAGTAGTGTGGTAGGTGGAACGGTTTCGACCCTCATGTCAGTTTACCTGCCCGTTGCGATCAGGGAATTGCTGGGACCAGAAAATCTCGGGAACCTGGACCAGATAAGCGCTTACGTTAATGCCATCTTTATCCTCGGATGGGCCCTGGGTGGATTCACCTGGGGCCTGATCGGGGACAGGATCGGCAGGAAGAAAGCATTATTGCTGGCCATTGGCAGTTATGGCTTAGCTACTATTGCTACAGGTTCCATGCAGCTTTGGGAAGGACTGGTCATCTGTCGCTTTATCAGTGGCTTTGGGGTAGGCGGTACGCTTGTACTATCCTTCACCCTGCTGAGTGAAGTATGGCCCGCCAAAAGCAGGTCCATCTTTATTGGGATACTATCCATTGGTATTCCGACAGGTATTTTTTCTGCTGGACTCATCAACTACCTGGTTACTTCCTGGCGGCAAGGATTCCTGGTAGGTATCATACCCGTTGCCATTTCGCTGATCGCCTGGATTTGGTTGAAGATCCCCACCGTACCAATCGAAACCACTACATCAAAGGAAACAGAGGCAACAGCTTTTTCGGGTGTCCATGGTCGTAACCTGATCAAGGGCTCTGTCATCTTCGGCTCCATGCTGATTGGATTATGGGCTATTTTCTCCTGGTTGCCAACCTGGATACAGAGCATTAGTCCCGGCCATGATGCCCACCAGGAAAGGGGCATGAGCATGATGTTGCTTGGCTTTGGTGGCCTAACCGGTGGATTCCTCAGTGGATGGATAGCCAATGCATTAGGATTGAGGCGCTGCATGCTACTCTGTTTCACCGCCTGTACAGCGCTTACCCTTATCCTTCTCCTGACCAATAGCCAGGTTCGGCCTGTGCTTTACCTTGAAATAGGCGTGTTGGCATTCTTCTTTGGCATCAGCCAGGGAGTGCTTTCCGCCTATATCCCACAATTGTTCCCCTCTGTCATCAGGGGAACCGCTACAGGATTCTGCTTCAATATTGGAAGGATCCTGACGGCCATTGGGGTCATGTTTGTTGGCCTCCTGGTATCCAGTCTGGGTGGTTATGGCAATACCCTCACCCTATTCACATTGAGTTTTGTCATCGGGGCAATGGCCCTGTTACTTGACAGGTCGCAAACCGAATCCTATTCACTACTTAAAACAAAATAACATGCCACATATAGCACTTCCCGAAAATGTCCCCGGTATCAGGAGCCTTGTCCTCTACCGGCCTGAAACAGGGCAACACTTGTATGATCTCGCCCAGGTACTGCTCAGGGGAGAATCACCCTTGTCCGAAGCAGACCGCGAACTGATCGCCACTTATGTTTCCCATCTCAATCAATGTTACTTCTGCCAAAACAGTCATGCTGCAGCGGCACGTTGCCTCTATGGCCCATCAGCACAACTGGTGGATGAGGTACTAACAGACCTGCAGGCAGCGGGAGTAAGCGAAAAACTGAAAGCATTGTTGCAGATCGCCGGCAAGGTGCAGGTGCTGGGCAAGGAGGTGAAGGAAGATGATATCGCCAAGGCCAGGGCTCTGGGAGCCAATGACCGCGAGATCCATGATACTGTACTGATCGCAGCCACCTTCTGTATGTTCAACCGGTATGTGGATGGGCTGGCCACCCTAACCCCAACAGACCCGGAAGCCTATCGCGCGATGGGTGAACGGATGACCAGCATTGGCTATGTATTACCACAAAAAGCACAACCATGACCACCACAACTACTTCAAAAGCCTATATTGACCTGGGAAATGACCTTCCCGGTATCAGGGGACTGATGGCCTTTCGCCCTGAAACTGCCCAACACCTGAATGCATTGGCGGAGGTATTGCTCCGTGATGATGACAATACCCTAAGCAGGGGTGAGCGGGAACTGATCGCCACCTATGTTTCCTCGCTGAATGATTGTTTCTTCTGCCAGAACGTTCATGGCGCATTGGCTGGACATTACCTGGGATGGTCAATGGCCGAAATTGATGCAGTCAAGGCGAACAGGGAATACCCTGAACTGACTGAAAAAATGAAAGCCTTACTGTCCATCGCTGGTAGTGTGCAAATAAGTGGCAAAGCAGTGACCGAAGCACAGGTGATCACAGCAAAAGAACAAGGAGCTACTGATCGGGAGATCCATGACACGGTACTGATCGCAGCGGCATTCTGTATGTTCAACCGCTATGTTGATGGACTGGGCACCTGGGCACCACAAGACCGGCAGGTCTATATTGAAAGGGCGCCAAGACGTGCAGCTGAAGGATATGTAAACACAGACTTAAATAAATAATCGAATGAAAGCCGTTACACTAATCATTGGACTGATCCTGCTCATCCTGCTCGAGGTCCTGAGGGTATATTTCATCATGCCCTTTCCCGGTAGCCAGTCGGCCAACACCATCGGCATTGCTTATTGGTTACATAACAATATCCTTTGGTTAAGACTGATAGGCTGGGCGATCATCGCCTACCCGCTATTTTATTTCCTTCGCCAACCCTCCTCCTGGAAGCGCTATGCATTACTGCTTGGGCTGGTTCTATATGCAGTAGTAGGCTATCTCTTCAACTTCAGGTTCCTGGCCGATAAAATGTTCTACCAACCGAAGCAGAAGATGTTTGCTACAGGTGACAAGAACAGTATCAAAGGAGAGAAGCTGGTAATAGGTGTAAGCATCAATGGGGAAGCCAAAGCCTATCCCATCCAGTTGATCGGCTATCACCACCAGGTTAGGGATACAGTTGGCGGGATCCCTGTAATGGTAACTTATTGTACTGTTTGCCGCACGGGACGTGTATTCAGTCCGGACGTAAAGGGCAAAACCGAAGACTTCAGGTTGGTAGGGATGGATCATTTCAATGCCATGTTCGAAGATGCAAGTACCAAGAGTTGGTGGCAGCAGGCAACTGGAATGGCCATCGCCGGACCATTAAAGGGAACTTCGTTAAAGGAGATCCCATCACAGCAGGTCCGTCTAGACAGGTGGCTGGAAGCCTACCCGACTTCGCTGGTCATGCAACCTGATGATAACTTTAAGGAAGACTATGCACATCTTGACAAATACGATAAGGGGCAGGGAAAGAGCGACCTGACGCGCAGGGATACATCATCCTGGCAATTCAAATCATGGGTGGTTGGTATCTCTACCCCTTCAGCTGCAAAAGCATATGACTGGAACCGTTTGATAAGGGAGAAGGTGGTGAACGACTCCCTTCCTGGCCTGGCAACAGTACTGCTGATGGAAACGGATTCAGCCTCCTTTCATGCATGGGACAGAAAAATAGACAGCCTCTATCTTCGGTTCCAACCGGCCGGCACCAACCAGATGAGTGATACCCAAACAGGCTCTGTCTGGAATGCCGATGGAAAATGTGTTGATGGTTTCTTGAAGGGAAAACAGTTAGCGCGGATCCAGGCCTACCAGGAATTCTGGCATTCCTGGCAAACATTTCATCCCCACTCAGGGAAGTACTGAAGAATACCTTAGTCAAGCGGCTTGTGGCTATCGTCCATAAGCCGCTTTTCTATCTGTATGACCTATTGGTTCCATCTTCCATAAAATCCAGCATGGTAAACTTGTAAGCTGCTATTGAACAGCCTTTTGACCCTCGTTGGGATGCTATCCTGGCTGCCTAACTACTACCTGAATTTATTCCCAATTGTGAAGTAAACATCTTCTTCGATCCTTACCAGGTCCCCTTTCTTTATCCTCTTCTTGAATTCCTCTGAGAGTATGGCCTTGGGAAGGAAGACCAGGATGAAGTATTTGTTCTCGACAAAAACATTTCCCGAACTGGCAGACCGGAAGGACAAATAGGTAACCGTTTCCTTTCTTCCATTCTCATAAAAGCTTGCCTTCGATATCCAGAGGCATTTCAATTCCAGTAACTGGCGGGAAAACTTTCTTATCAGTGCAGTATCATAGCCAAACCTTGCAATACTTGAGATGAGTTGTGCCTCACTCCTTTCGGTATCATAGATATACCTGATGGTGTCGGTATTCACTTCCATCAGGTAATACCGGAATGACTTATCGGTAAACCCTGCTGAAAAAGCCTGTTGGTCATACAACAGGTCATAAGCCGACTTGAGGTCATGCAGGGCCTCTTTGTTGGCAAAATAGTATTGGTCAGACTTTCGCTTGGAGGCAGAAGCGCATGACAATGCCAGGCAAACATATGCCAGGAACCAGCAGTAGGTATTAAAGTTTTTCCTCCTCATTATATTTGGTAATGGTAGTGATCCCAAAAATCAATCGCTTCAATCTTTTCCTGGTGATAAACTGTTCGGTTTTCAAGCCATAATCCCAGTACTTAAAGTCCAGGACATCATTGATCTTATTAAGGTCGTACAATACAATGAAATGGGTGGGGGCCCTTAACTTCAGCACATTGTGCTTATGGGGGTATAGGTATTTGCTGTTGACAAACAACATCACCACACCTTCCTGCAACTGTTGTTTGAGGTAGGCATAATAATCATCCTTCCAGGGACGGATAAAATCTGAGCCGGTCAATTCAAGCTTTCTTTGCGTGAACACCTTCACCATCTTGTTGAACTTGGCCAGGTTGGTGCCTGCCCATATCTTATTCTCATCTCCCGGCTGGTAATGGTGGTCTACAATATTCATGTAACCTTTAAAGGCATCAGCCAGCGATAAGAACCACATTTGGTTGGCATGCAGCATGTCTAGTTCACCCTTGCGCCTGAGGGTACCGGCAGCATTCCGCACTGCTTCAGATGGCTTAATGGATTTCCGGTTGACCACCAGCGCCCCCTCCCGGTACAAGGTATATATGGATTGCACATATACATCCGGCTGGTACTTTAACAGCAGGTGGGTAAGGGCAGCATAGCCGCAAAAATTGGTTTGTTGTCCCTGGTTGATGGATTCCGGGTGTTCAATATTCTTCCTGATGTTGGAAAAGAAGAGATCCGGGCTAAGGTTAGGCCAAAGGAGAGAAGGACTGGTAGTATCCAGGCCCTTTAGGATGCTGAGGGCTTTTCTTTGCTTTCCGGTCAATAAGCTATTGACTCCTGCATCTTCTATCAGGCTCTGTTGTGCCATTACCATCTGGCAATATCCCGGTATGAATGCCAGGAATAGGAACAGGTATGATTTGGCCCGGGAAAATGTCAGCATTGTTGTTTTTCAATCATCCTTATTGATCCACCATCCGGGATCACCAGGATATATTAAAAATAAACAATCTATACTATACTTTGATAAGGCTACATGTTCCGAAAGAACTCAGGCATAGTAAAGGCCAGGTCTTGTTGGAGAAAGGATCAAAGCAAAGGAAACCGGAATAATGGTAGTTGGTTAACCAGTTTAAAAGATGAGCCTCATCAAGGCCATGACCCGGAATGCCCTGCCCTTTGTATTGTCATAGTTCTCCCTTGAACCAAAAAGGAATTCGCCACCAGCAGTAAAATATTTATTGATGGCATAAATGGCATTGGCTGACAAGTAATTGCTCTTCTTGAAAAAATCTTCTACGCCTTCCGGCTTTTCCTGGTGGAGGTAACTCATTACATAGGTAGAGGACCACCGCTTTTTGAATACAAAACTGAAGGATACATAACCACCATAATACATCAGGCTTTTCAGGGTAACGCTATCTGAAGGCAATGCTTCAAAGCCCAGGCCGCCAAAATCATTGACAGCACCTTGCGTACCGTTACCAAGGATGACAAAAACATTCACTACCTTTTTCCTGATCCCTTTCAGTATAGCCTTAGGCTGGTCCGGGATATTAAGGGTCAGGGAACTGGTCACCCCCCAGGCCCTGATCCTTTTCTTGAAACTATAGTCCTTATCGGTATACACAATGGGTTTATAGATCACTGAACTGATCCATTTACCTTGCTTAAAATTCATGGCAGGCTTAACCACCACTTCGGGAAATGCCGCTTTTACACTCTGGGCGCTATCCAATGGCGTATAATCAGCCCGCGGCTCCTCTGCTGCCAACAGCAGGCTGAACTTCTTGGTGTATTGCCGTTTCCATCTTACCTGGGCCACCCTTGATGCCGGCATTGAATTGGGCCCTTCCAGGTCAAGGGTATTCGGGGAATTAGATACATCGCCAAAATTGGTCCAGGATTGACCAATCAGGAATTCACCATAGGTCAGGTAAGCATGTCTCAGCCTGAAATTCGAATTGGCACCTTTTGCACTGGAAAAAAAATCTGCTTCAATAAATGCAGTAGTGTTCTTTCCAGCTGTCGGGAACTTGAAGGCAAACCCCATCCGGCTCTGGTTGGCGGAGAAATGGACCCTGTTGAACTTAATGTCGGTCTGACCAGTAGTTGGGATTTCTGAAGTAATAAAAAGATCACTGCTCAGCACATTGTTATAATCAAAATAGAATGCTGGCTGGACAAACCCCGATATCTTGAGTTCCGCAAACTCGGTCCGGATGGTCGGCTTATTGGAAGGCTGGTACATGGTATCCAGCATACTGTTACGTTTGAGGGAGTCGAACTCAGTTTGCCCAAATACCTGGACAAATCCTGAAAGGCAAAACACCAATGCCAGACCTAACTTCTTCATATAATGAAAATACTCAACTTGACTGAATGCATTCATAGAAAAACTTCACCTTCTTCGTCTTCATCATCGTTCTTAGCCGAACCCACCATTTTAGACCCATTACTTTCCACCGCTAGCCGCAAATCAATCAATTCAAAATCCATCAGTTTGATAGAATCGGGACCACCCATCCTGAAAGGGTCCTCCAATTGTACCTGGACATTGAAGAGGGAGATTAGTAAGATGGCCTTAAATGCAGTCATAGCGAATAGATACCAAAGGGGAACCTGGAAACCTTGTTGATCGAGTACTGAAGCGGGGTAAAAGATCACAAAACTATAGATGGCGATGAGGGCAATGGTCCGGATACCTAAAGGGGTATGGTGCCGCTTGGTCGCCACAAGGAAATTGGTGCATTCCCTTGCCCGGAACAGCGATAACATCAATTTCTGGGACAGGGCACCTTTCAACACCTTTCGGTTCTCCGTAATAAAACTGGCAATCTGGTCTGTCCCCTCACTTACCCTTTTGATATCCTGGTGTTGCCCCGTCAGGAAAGCATGTAATGCTGACGATGCCTTGTAAAGAAGTTCATTGGCCAACTGTTTCCCGCTTGGATCCAGCTTGCTGTTGGAGAAGCAATAGTAGAAGGAGCGCAAGGAAGCTTCCATTGCAGAAAGATATTGGATGGCCCGCTCCCGGCGCTTGAACGCCTCCTTGATGGTTAGGGTCAGGGGGAAGACCACCAACAACCCCAGTACAAGGAAATCAAGGTGGATGCTGAGTTGCCACTGCAAGGCTGCCAATGAACTGGCCAGGGCCAGGAAAAGGATCAGCAGGCTATGCCAATTGAATATGCCCAGGTACGCTCTCATGAGTGTAAGTTGGTTGAAACAGCGAATAATGGCCGGATAATAAAATGTCCTATGGCGATTACTGCCGCCAGGTAAAGCAATACTGCCAGGATGATGCGCAGGAGATACATACCACTATTCAAGTTGAAGAATTGAACCCTTGACCATACCAGATAGACCATGACCAATCCGATTATCCCCATGCTGATGGCCATATGGGCAGTACTTTGTTTTGCCATAACCATTACAGGAATAGACAATAACTGTATGGCGGAAACACCGCAGAAAATGAAGGTGTTGGCAACAAACATTTCCGGGAAAGTATAGTCCTGCCTGCGAAAGAATAAGCTGTCACCCAAACTGCATACCGTTACAAATACCAGCATCCTTAAGGCAAAATACTTATGGGCAATGGTCGAATGTTCCTGTTCGAGTTGGTCCAGCCGGATGGAAGCAAAAATGGTTGGTAAGTGAAAATGGACAAAAAGAATAGTGGTCAATCCACCCAGCAGCACCAGCATGAGAAAGGGGCTGAAATGGGGTTTTCTTCTCCCTTCCAGGTATTCCCTGATGGTATGACCCGGTCTCGTGGCAAGTTCCTTTAGCGTGAAGAAGAAGCCACTGTCAATATGGAAAAGGGCATGGGGGAGATGGTGAAGCACCTCCGTCCAGGTGATCCGGTAGGTGTCGGCTTTCTGGCCACATTGGTTGCAGAAATTCGAGTCAAAATGATGGCCACAGTTCTTACATTGTATGCTCCCCTTATCCATGATATTCGTTTAAGCTAGTCCCCGCTATTTTTCTATTGACTGGAAGGCTCAGGATGTTTTTTACGGCTGGAGATCTTGCTGACAGCGATCCCAAATAACCAACTGTCATAGGTCTTGAACTTGTTGTCATACTGCAGGCAAATGCTTAGTTCAAATTGCTTTGGCAGCTCCCAACCATAATCGATACCTATCTTCCACAATCCAAGGCTTTCACTTTTTTCCAACTCAACACCAATACCTGAAATGATGGTAAGATGCCTGCCCGGCTTAAAGAGACCTACCAGCGTGGAAGCTACCGGGTAGCTTCTTTCGATGATCGTCTTGTCTTCTTCCTTTTCTACCTTATACTGTTGCAGGATCAGCTCATTGTGCAGGCCTATGGCCCATTTTTCATTGAACCATGCATCATAATCAAACCCCCATGCAGGCACCACCGTAAACTTATTCTGGCCTTCTATGCCATCCATATTGGGAATATGGGCATTGGCCATCATGATGGTAAACCGGTGATGGTGGAATAAGCCGGCTTTCTCTTGTTCTTTTGTTTGCTGTGCTTCAACCTCTGCGGAAGCCTTAACCAGCAAGAACAGGACTGCTGCACGCCTTAGGGATTTGATGACTTCTTGCATTATCATAAATTTATTCTTCTACCCACCACGGGCATTCATCTGTAATTTCCCTATCCCTTATGAAGTATACTGTGGCTCTATTCGAAACCCTGTCTGGGTAATTCTGAACAGTCCCCACTACTCATCATCCAATCCATAGCTCTTGCGATAAAGTGAATCAAAATGCCCCTTGTGGTCGAACACCTCATTCTCCTTTGCATATTTTCCCCATGCCTCGATCAATTCTTGCTTAACAGTAGGGAACTGGATGGAGAGGTCAGTCGTTTCACCCGGATCCTTTGACAGGTCATACAACTCCCATTGGCCTGAACCGAATGGTTTGGGCAACCGCATCAGTTTCCAGTTGCCCCTGATATAAGCTTTCATTTCGAATAATTCCCAGCCCATACCATCAGAACTGTGGATGGTGGCAGAATCCCCTTTCAATACAGGCAGCATTGACTTGCCGATCAACTGGTGGATCTTCCTGCCCCTATATTCCGCGGGATAGGTTGTGCCCGTCAATTCAAGAATAGTAGGCATGATATCGGTAACATGGAGCATCCCATGGTTCCATTGTCCGTTGGATTTGGCCTGTCCGGGCATTTTAACCAATAAAGGAGCTTTGATGCCGCCCTCGCCGACAAATCCCTTGAAAAGGCGGTAGGGAGCTGCTGAAGCTTGCGCCCATCCCGGCCCCATTTCTATATATGATCCTTTTAGGCCACGGTTATCGAGTTGATTATTGAAGCTGTCCAGGTACTTATGGTCTTCATTTCCTGGGTAAGCGGTTGCCATGGCGCCATTGGGGCCATTATCGGATAAGAACAGGATCATGGTATTCTCATAAAGCCCTTCCTTCTTCAGGTAATCGATCACCCTTCCAATGCTCATATCCATGTACTCGAGCATAGCCGCATACACTTCCATATCACGGGCATAATCCTGCTGTTCCTTCTTGCTAAGGCTTTTCCATGTAGGAATAGAGGGGTTCTTCACGAACTTATTGATCCCCTGATCCACTAAACCTAATGCCTTCAGGTTGCTGAGGCGCATGGTCCAGAGGGAATCCCATCCCATGTCAAACTTTCCCTTGTACTTATCGATATACTCCTTTGGAGCATGCAGTGGATCATGCACAGCAGTATAGGAAAGGTAGCCGAAGAAAGGTTTGCCATCCTCCTTGTGCATATTGATGAAGCGGATCATGGAATCGGTGTAGTTACGGGTGGAATAAAAGTCTTGCGGTGGCTCAACTACTACACCATTGCGGGTATATTCCATGTGCTGCGGAGGGGCCAATGCCTTCCTGTCATTAAAATGGCTGCCACCGCCGGTTCCCAGGATAAAGGATTCCTCAAATCCCCTGTCGTGCGGATCCTTGCCCGGTCCTTCACCCAGGTGCCATTTACCGGTCATATAGGTATGGTAACCATTCCCGGCCAATAGTTCTGGTATCGTAGCTACCTGCTGGCTCAATTCTGCAGCATAGCCCGGGAGGTTCAACTCATGCAAGGCAGGGTAATCCAATTCACCCATAATGCCCAGGCCGGCCACATGGTTATCGTTTCCTGTCAATAGCGCTGACCTTGTTGGGGAACAGGTGGGCAGCACATGGAAGTTGGAGAACTTCATTCCCTCCTTTGCCAGTCCATCTATTACGGGGGTTGAGATATTTCCCCCATAACAACCGATGTCGCTGAAGCCCATATCATCTGCCAGGATGATCAGTACATTGGGCCTGGCTGTGGATTCCTGTTTGGTGGATGGCTGGTTATTACAGGAAGAAAAGATGGCCATCAAACCAAAAGCCATCAGGGGAAAGGCTGGTTTCATTGTAATGCTTTTATCTGGTTAATACTGGGGCAGGGATTCAGGACTGGGATTGTAAAGACTTCATCACTTCTTCCTCAAGGTTGATGCAGAGCATGCGGCAGGAGTTTTCCAATCGCTCATCCTTTTCCTCCATTACCACCAGGCGCTTAAGGGTATCATGACACTGCCAGAAATCATCGCATAAGGACCTGAAGTTCGCACTATTCTCATACAGCTCAATCAATTGTCCCCGGTGTTCGGGATACCTGCTGATCATATAATCCAATTCACGGGTCATATTTGTTGATTGTTTTATTTCTCTATATTGTGCCCGTTCTCCTTACAATATTACCTTTCCTTACAACGCATCCTGCCTTGAAAAACCGGTTTACAGTAAAGCAAAAGGTAAAACGTGACCACTAACACTATTAGTCCTGAACGCATCCACCAACAATTGGGGAAAATACTGGCAACAGAAAATTTTCAACACTCAGCTGCCTTGTCAAGGTTCCTGAGTTTCATTGTGAAGGAAACTCTGGCAGGGGAAGATGCTAAACTGAAGGAATATACCATTGCCGTTAAAGTGCTCTCCAGGGAGCCGGACTTTAATCCCCAAAAAAGCCCGATCGTCCGCATCCACGCTGGCAGGCTAAGACGTGCATTAAGCGAATACTATGAAACAGAAGGCAGTGAGGATGAGATCCTGATCAGCATTCCCAAAGGTTCCTATGTGCCACAATTCTCTAATAAGCAAAGCGTTGTTCCTGAAGCAAGGCCCCTTGCGAAAATTGAGGCAAGGTCAAGGAGGATCACGGTAGCGGTATTACCATTCAGGTATTACGACAACAAACAAACCGACTCCCTTTCTTATGCGGATGGGTTTTGTGACCACCTGAGCACCGAGCTCACCAAGTATGCTGATCTATCGGTCATTTCCTATTTCTCCTGCAGGAAGATCAAAGATAAAGTTGCGGATGTCAGGGAAGCAGGCCTGGTCCTCGATGCCAGGTATATCCTTACAGGTAGCATCCAGGTTAGTACCAACAGGATCCGCATTACGGTCCAATTGACCAGGAGTGACACCAGTGAGCAGGTTTGGGCCAATACTTATGAACGGTCTGGCAATGAAACCAATTTGTTTGATATCCAGGATGAGATCGTCTGGCAGGTAGTTAGCCAGACAGCAGGTTCCCATGGTGCTATTTCCAGGCACATTGCCAAGCTTCCACCCAACCACCAGCCTGCTGACCTCGATAATTTCAATGCCATCAACTGGTACTACTATTTTGTTAGTGACCTGTCGGAGGAAACCTTTGACAAGGCAGAAGCCGCTTTATCCAGGGCAGTGGAAGAAGACAGGAACTATGCCCTTGGATGGGCGATCCTGGGTGAAGTGTTGATCGGTGGATTTTTCATGGGGCATAAAAGTAAACTGGTCACCGACCAATTGGAGAAGGCAGTAACCTATGGCAAAACAGCCATACGGATTGATCCTACCTGTCAGCATGCCTACCAAACCATTGCACTGGCTTCACTCTTCCTGCAAAACAAAACCGAAAGCCTGAAGGCCATAGAAGAATGGTCCAGGATCAAACCTGTCGCTGCAGGAGTACAGGGTGCCATGGGCTTTATCCTTATCTGTTGTGGGGAATACGAACGGGGTTTCAAGATGCTCGATGAATCCATCAACCTCAACCCTTTCTACCAATGGTGGTTGAATGCCGGGCTTTCTTTTTACTTCATTCACCATCGTGATTATAGTAATGCCTTGTATTGGGCGGAGAAAATGAACCGTCCTGAAACACCATGGGAGGATTTACTGAAATTGGTTTGTCACAAAGGCCTGGGCAACGAAAAAGATGCTGCACTAATCCTTGAAAGAATAAGAAAAGACTTCCCCTTTGCTTTAACAAATCCTGATCTTCTTGTTGGAGCATTCCTGCAGGATAAGGAACTGGTTGCCCACATCAAGGCTGCACTACTATAACCAAAGGCCTGATCAACGATATTTAAGGTAACTGGTTTTAGTGGCCACTAAGGTCTCGTCATAATGGACACGATCACCGGACCCCATGCAGTCAGGAGAATATTTCCCAATGCATACGGTATGGTATAACCGAGAACTGGCACCTTACTACCGGCTGCATCCTGGATGGCTTTAAGACCAATAGTGGTGGTCCCGGCACCCGACTGGGCACCAAGCAGGATAGCAGGATTCATCTTCAACACATAGCGGCCAAAATACAATCCAATGATATGTGGCACCAGCGCAACAACCAGCCCTGCAGGAAGGATCTGCCAGCCCGTATGCTGCAGGCCGGAAATGAATGAAGGTCCCGCAGACAAACCAACGATACCAAGGAAAGTAGCTAAGCCCAGGTTATCAAATATCCAAAGTGCGGCCTCGGGAATATTACCATATTTCGGTGTCCGGGAATGGATCCAGCCAAATACCAAACCCATAACCAATGCACCGCCGCTGGTACTAAGGGTGATCGTGATCCCGTTCCAACTGGTAGCCAGTAAGCCAACCAGTCCACCCAGCACAATACCCAGGCTCACAAAACTGATATCGGTGTTCACCCCTTTCAATTGCTGTACACCAAGGGTGGTGGTCAACCGGTCCACATCCTCCTTACGGCCATAGATGGTAAGGACATCCCCGGCATGCACCACAGTGTCTGCCTGAAAAGGTAATTCCTGACCTGCCCTGGTGATCTTTTCAAGTAATACCCCTTCCCCATAGGTGGTAGCAATCTCCTTTAAGGTCTTATCGACGATCCTGTCTCCCTTTACAACGAGTTCAAATTCCCTCATGGGATAATCAAGCAGTTTGCGATCCATTACTTCCTTACCAATGCCATTCATGATGTCAAGGATAACACCCTGCCGGGCAGCGATCGCCAATATATCGCCTTCCTGTAAAACCAATTCGGGACCGGGCTCCAATATAGCCCCCAATCTACGCAACCGGTGGATCACGATCCGCTTACCTGGGAAACTCCTTTCAGCCTCACCAATGCTTTTGCCTACCCAATGGTCCTTATCCAGTTGAATGGATCGGATAGACCATTCCTTTAAAGCAGTTTGCTCATCACTCTCCTGCGTCCCTGCTGAGATCATGGTCGATTCATGTACGGCGCATTCCTTCTTCAGGTCAATGCCCAATAACTTAGGTGCCATATTGGAAAGGAACCAAACCAGTGAAGTAGTACCCACCAGGTAAGCAACCGCATAAGCAATGGGGATATTATTGATCAGCTGTTTCTGTTCTTCCGGGGAGATGGCCAGTTTCTTGATGCTTTCACTGGCCGTACCAATTACGGTGGATTCACTAAAGGCCCCAGCCAGGATGCCGGCAGCAGTACCCACATCATACCCCAGGAATTTGGAGACCAGGATCGCCGTGACCAGGCATCCTACGCACACCACGATCGTGAGAAGGAACATGGGCAAGGCATCCTTCCTCAACCCATAAAAAAACTGGGGACCAACCTTGTAGCCAGTTGCAAATAGGAAAAGGTCGAAGAAAATGATCTTCACCACCTCGGGTATCTCTATGGTAAGCTGTCCAACTACCATCCCGGCAAATAAGGTCCCTAACATGGCCCCTACCTGGAAACTGCCGATCCTGATCCTGCCGATCAGGAAGCCAAATCCCAGGGTCAGGAAAACTGCCAATTCAGGATGTTCCCTTAAAATGGTTGCAATAGTATCCATAAAGCAATAGTTGTGGGGTAAATAAACGCAGGGACGGATCGCTACTAACACAAATGCTTAACCGAAAATCATTCATCACTTATACCGCTGGTAGGCTTCTTTCAGGATAGCCCTTACTGATTTGCGCAAGGACTTGGGTTCCAGGACCTCTACCTCGGTCCCCATCGCCAGCAGGCGCTGGATGAGTTCATAGTTGGGTACGACAAAATACCTGAAATCGGTATAGTCTTCTGTCTGCTTCACCACTTCCTGTGAGGCATGCAGCGGAAAGCTCAGGAGGTATTTATCCTGTTTCGGATAAACCCTCAGGATCACTTCAGAGGGGTTATCTACATCATAGGTTACCCCTACCACATGGTTGAAGAGATCGGCATAGGGAAACTTTTTCTTCGGCTCAAAGGTCTGCTCCAGCAATTTCAGGTCATGGATCCTGTCCACCCCAAATGTCCGCAGTTCACCATCAGGTGTATAGCCTACCAGGTACCAGCGGTAGAGGTATTCACGCAGGAGGTAGGGTTCCACCACAAACTCCTTAAAGGTCCCCTTGTGGTAATTCTCATGGCGAAAGCTCACCTGTTGCTGGCTGGTGATGGCCCTGAAAAGTGGGTCGAGCCAATGGATACCTTTCAGTTCACTGCTATTGCCGAAGGAAATATGCTTCAGTGCCTGCGCAGGCTCCGCCATCAGGGTCTGTCCAAATGCAGCCACCTCACCTGTTTTACAAAATCGCATGAAGTCAGCTACCTGTGGCAGTGTATCCTCATCGATCCTGTAGCAGTTCTTCGCGGCATCATAGGGGATACTGATCTTGTATTCGTAACGAAGGCCTTCCAATAAGCGTTCAAAAGTGCGGGGACTCAATTGAAATCCTGCAGTCTCCAGGGCCGACATCAGTTGCTTCCTGCTGCGTCCCTTGGAATGGAGCAAACTATCGATGATGATCTTGTATTGGTGGATCTTTCCCTGGAGAGACATAGTAGTAAGTTACGTTATTCAATGCTCGGCTCAAAGTCATTCAACCAGAATAATCACAATATCCATCACGTTGGTCCTGGTTGGACCAGTAATAATATGACCACCCGCATTGCTGAAAAAATGATACGCATCAAAATCCCCTATTGCTGCCTCTCCATCGATCCCTTTCGCATGGGCATCCGGGAAAGTCCTTCCATCTGCTACAGCACCTGCCGCATCAGTTGGACCATCCGTGCCATCAGAACCTGCCGACAGGACGGTGATGCCTGAGGTTCCCGCAAGCAGTTTGGCCATTACCAGTGCCATGTGCTGGTTCCTTCCACCCCGTCCGGGTCCCCCTACTCTCAAAGTGGTTTCCCCGCCCATAATCCAGCAACATGGTTTGCGAACCGAAGGATCCGTTTGTAAGCGTTTAGCTTCCGGTACAATCGCTTCCGCCATTGCCACGGTGTCACCATGCAAATCCAGGTCATCTTTCACAACCAATAAACCGGCTTTCCCGGCAGCAGCAGCAATGGCTTTCAATGCTATCCGGTTACTCCCGATGATATGGTTGCTTACCCGGTCAAAAACGGGATCACCCGGCTTGGGGGTTTCGGGTAACTGTCCGGCTACCCCGGCTGCCAATACCCTTAACAGGTCAGGATAGATGGCAGAAGCAAGCTTATACTTATGCACTACCTCCCATGCATCAACGAAGCCTGAAGGATCAGGGCAGGTGGGACCCGAAGCGATCACAGCTGGCGAATCGCCCGGCACATCCGAGAGAAGTAAATTGACCATGGTGGCCGGGTATACCTTCCTGGCCAGCTGCCCACCCTTGATCCCCGATAAATGTTTGCGAACGGCATTGATCTCGTCAATACCCGCCCCGCTGCTTACCAGCAATGCGTTTAGGCCAACCATGGCTTCATCTGGAACGCCACCCGGACCATCCGCAAGTAAAGATGACCCGCCACCCGACCATAATCCGATCACCAGATCAGTCGGACTGACCCCTTCCACCAAATGCAATAATTCCCGGGTGGCGCTGAAGGCAGCTGCATCCGGGACCGGGTGGCCAGCCTCCCTTATCGTAATGAATTGGGAAGGCGAAGCATGCCCATGTTTGACGATCACCAATCCTTTGCTGATCCTTTCACCCAGGACCGATTCGAGAGCAGCAGCCATTTGTCCACTGGCCTTACCTGCTCCCATTACAATGATATTCGTATAAGCATTTAAGTTATATACCTGGTCACAAACATGAATTTGCCCTTCTATTCGCTTAACATTGGCCAGTAGTAACCTCTCGGGATCAACGGCTGCAATACCAGCAAGGAATAGTTCCCTCAGGCTTGATTTGGGATCATTGGTAGCGGTGCTATCCTTCATGTAACTGATAGAATCCTTGCAAATAATGAATACTTGATAAACTGATTAATGATGCTCTACCCACTCTGGTTGAAGCCCCCAGTGTTCGGGTGAACGCCATAGTGAGGACAGCAACAGTTCGCGCATAAAGAAGAATTCCTTGGGCAGCTTATCATACATCCGCGAAAACAATTCTTCGTGCGACAATAATTCCTTCTTCCATGGTTCCCGGTCTACGGCCATGATCTTATCAAAATCTACCGCATCGAATGACTCCATATCCGCCCAGTCGAGGTCCTCATGCCTGGGCATCCAGCCGATTGGACTTTCCACTGCGGAAGCCTGGCCATTGATCCTTTTCACGATCCATTGCAGTACACGCATGTTTTGTCCAAATCCCGGCCAGATGAACTGCCCGTTCTCGTCCTTCCTGAACCAGTTCACCCCGAATATGCGCGGGGCATTGGGCAGGTTTCTTCCGAACTGCAGCCAATGGTTTACATAGTCGCCAATATGGTAACCGATAAAGGGCAACATGGCAAAGGGATCATGCCTAACCTTTCCCAGTTCACCAAAGGCAGCGGCCGTCATTTCACTACCCATTGTAGTGGCGAGGTAAACCCCGAAATTCCAGTTGAAGGACTGGTAAACCAAGGGTACAGTTGTGCTGCGCCGTCCACCAAAAATGAAGCCATCTATGGGCACGCCATTCACGTTATCCCAACCCTCATCGATCGCTGGGTTCTGGTGGGCAGGTGCGGTGAACCTGGAGTTGGGATGGGCAGCTGGCTTTCCACTTGATGGATCCCATGGCTTTCCATGCCAGTCGGTAAGTCCTTCCGGGATTTCCCTGGTCATGCCTTCCCACCATACATCCTTGTCCGGGGTCAACGCCACATTGGTGAAGATGGTATTGGCCCGGATCGACTCCATGGCATTGGGATTGGTCTTGGCATTGGTACCCGGTGCCACACCAAAATAGCCGGCTTCCGGGTTGATCGCATACAACCTTCCATCCTTGCCTTTATGGATCCAGGCAATATCATCGCCCACCGTGGTGATCTTCCAGCCATCGAAGGTATTCGGCGGGATCATCATGGCGAAATTGGTCTTGCCGCAGGCACTGGGGAAGGCAGCTGCCACATAGGTCTTTTTACCTTCAGGAGATCTCACCCCAAGGATCAGCATATGTTCGGCCAGCCAGCCTTCTTCCTTTCCCATCACTGAAGCGATCCTCAGGGCAAAGCATTTCTTTCCCATCAGGGCATTGCCACCGTAACCACTTCCATAGGAAATGATCAACCGCTCTTCAGGGAAATGGGAAATATATTTCACATCCGGATTGCAGGGCCAGGGTACATCCTTCTGCCCCGGCTCCAGCGGCGCCCCGACAGTATGAAGGCATTTCACAAAATGACGGGTCATATGGGGCAATACCTGCTCACCTATGCGCGTCATGATGCGCATACTCACCACCACGTATTCGGAATCGGTCAGCTCCACGCCATACCTGGCATAGGGCGAACCAAGCGGACCCATACAGAAGGGGATAACGTAGAGTGTCCTTCCCTTCATGGCTCCTTCTAAAAGATAATTGAGGGTCTTCTTCATCTGTGCGGGTTCCATCCAGTTATTGGTGGGACCAGCATCTGATTGCAAACGACTACAAATGAAAGTCTTGTCTTCCACCCTTGCCACATCGCTGGGATCACTGAAACAGGCAAAGCTATTGGGGCGCTTTTCCGGATTCAGGGGAATGAAGGTGCCCTTCTTTACCAGCAGCTTACAGAGGTTATCATATTCTTCCTGCGACCCATCGCATAAGTGGATATGGTCCGCAGCACATTGGGCAGCGATCTGCCTGGCCCATCCTTCAATTTCGCTGAGTACAGGGCTCGATTTGAAATGGGAGAAATTGGTCCTTATGGCCATAGAGAAAGGTTAATGGTGAATTCGAATTTACCCAGCCTTTTTCTAACGGCAACAAATATTGAACAGTTAAAGGACTGATTTTAATTAGGTCGGGGTACTGGTTGGTTACCTCAGGGCCAGATGCTGCTGACCAGCCAAACCAGCAGGAAGCTCACCAATCCCATCAGGATGGAGGCGATCGTGTATACCTTCAGCAACACATGTACCGGTACCTGCTGGAATTTCGCGATCACCCAGAAATAAGCATCATTGGCATGGGATACCATCATGGAACCCGCACCCATGGCCAGCACCGTATACAACCTGCCATCGGGGGATTCTAATCCCAGTTGCGGCAACAGGGGCTGAACCAGTGAAGCGGCGGTGATGATGGCCACAGTGGAAGAACCCTGTGCCGTCTTTAGCAATGAGGTAACCAGGAAAGGGAAGAAAATGCCCAGGCTTTCGAGGGGCAGGCGAGCACCCAGGTGCTCACCCAAATGGGTAGCCGCCAGCACGGCACCAAATGCCCCACCCGCGCCAATGATCACCAGTATGCCCCCTGCTTTCTCTGCCGACTCCTGCAGCCAGTAATTAAAATGGCTATCCCGCCATCCCCTGTTCAGGCCAATGGTAAGCAGAAGGGCAATGGCCAGGGCGATCACCGGCTCACCGGTGAAATACAGGATATCCTTCCACCCCGGTGATGCAGGCTTTACCGGATACAGGATAGAACGAAGGGTCAGGAGCAGGATGGGCAATAACACAGGAAGGAAGGCCTTCCAGGCAGGTGGCAGGATGCCTGTGGAAGCAGTGCCTGCCTTTTCTTCCCGGTCTTCCAAAAGTTCAGTACCCTTTCCCGCATATAACGCCCATCTATAACCGACATACATGGCCGGGATGGCTAGCAACATGCCAACGATCACGAGCTTGCCATAGTCGGCCCCAATGATCCCCGCGGCGGCTGCGGCACCAGGGTGGGGAGGGATGAGGCAATGGACGGAATACAATCCCGCTGCCATGGCAACCGACATTACGGCAATGGGTTGGGCAGTGCGGATGGCGACAGACTTGTTAAGGCCGCTGAGTACGATGAAGCCGGAATCACAGAAGATGGGCAATCCCACCACATAACCGGTGATGGCCATGGCCAGTGTCGCGAACTTCGGCCCGATCCATTGAAGGATATGGGTGGCCATCACGGTGGCACTGCCGGTCTTCTCCAACAAAATACCTAATGCCGTCCCCAGGACAATGATGAAGCCCAGGGACTGCATGATATGACCAAAGCCGGATCTCATGGTATCGAGCACCTGGAGGGTGGGTATGCCCACGCCCCATCCTACCAGCAAGGCAGCGAGGAACAAGGCGAAGAAGGGATGCAGCCGGATCCTGGCCGTAAGCCAAACGATCAGCAGCACCCCTGCTAATAAGGAAAGCATCACCTGCAAAAAAGAAGTTTCCATACAGGGAAGTTAGGAAGAGGAAGAAGGATTAAATGACCCACCTCCCCTAAAGTTTCGGTGGGCAGTGTGAGAAAATGTGGAGACCGGCCTCCGCTGAAGCTATGGCCGGCGAAGTGTGGAGACCCGCCTCCGCTAAAGCTGCGACGGGCACTGTGTGAAGACCTACGTCTGCTGTAGCTACGGCGGGCGAGGTGTGGAGAGGTTCATGCATTTTTCACCTCAGCAGGGTCTCCCGCAGGGGACCCTGATGAAAGTAGGAGAGAAATTCATCGGGAGTCATTTGCAACCATGCCCGCTGGCGTGATGAGATGTACTATCCCCCGTTGCTCCCGTTGTGTCTTATGACCAACGGGTAGTTGGAAGATGAGCTTAGCTGGTGGATGTATAAATATTTTGCCTTTATACATTTCACCTCAGCAGGGTCTCCCGCAGGGGACCCTGATGAATAATAGGAGAGAAATTCATCGGGAGTCCTTTGCAACCACACCCGCTGGTGTGATGAGATGTACTATCCCCCGTTGCCCCCGTTGTGTCTTATGACCAACGGGTAGTTGGAAGATGAACTTAGCTGGTGGATGTATAAATATTTCCCCTTTTATACATCGGGGTCCCCTTCGGGAGACCCCGCTGGGGCTAAAAAAATACCTGACTCTGCTGAAATTCATCAGGGTCCCCTGCGGGAGACCCTGCTGAGGTGAAACAAATGAAAATTAAAATTGGCGCAGCCGTTTCATGCCGCTTACGTAACAACCCCTCAAAGCAGCCCACGCGTTACTCCACCATTTACACGACTTCATTACCTTCACCCAATGAAAACGATGCTACCAATCCTGGTAATGTTGATCCTGTTCGCGGGCTGCAGCAGCCGCCCGACTGACAAGCCCGTGGTGGTCATTGAAACAGCAGAGGGCGATATCTCCGTTGAGCTCTACCCTAAGCAGGCACCGAAAAGTGTGGCAGCCTTCCTTTCGTATATAGATAAAGGTTATTACAAGGACATCTCCTTTTACCGTGTCCTCAACAACGACAACCAACCTTCCAATGCCCCTAAGGCAGAGCTCATACAAGGCGGTTGCTGGGGAAGCAAGAACCGACCCAAAGTGCCGGGCATCCCGCACGAAAGCACCCAACAAACCGGGCTGAAACATGTAACCGGGACGGTATCCTTTGCCCGCCTCGAACCCGGAACGGCAACCACTGAATTCTTCATTTGCATGGACACCCAGCCCGGACTCGATCATGGCGGACCCAATAATCCCGATGGCCAGGGTTATGCAGCTTTTGGCAAGGTGATACAGGGTATGGATGTGGCCAGGAAGATCTTTAAGCAATCTGAAAGCGACCAGTATTTCGACCCTCCTGTTCCCATTTACCGCATCAAGCGTGATTAAAACGCAAAACCTTCCGGTGTTGGACGCTCTTTTGTAACTTATGGTATGAATGAAGCTAGCCCCAGCAAATCTTGGCGGGAGAAACTCTTTACCGTCATCTTTGAATCAGATACCCGTGCAGGCAGGCAATTCGACCTGGCTTTGCTTTTGCTGATCACCTTAAGTGTGGTCCTGGTGATGGCACAAAGTATCCCCTCCGTTCATGAACAGTATGGCGACCTGTTGTACGACCTGGAATGGATACTGACCATCATCTTCACGGTGGAATATATTCTTCGCATACTCTCGGTAAAGCAGCCCATTCATTATATCACCAGTTTCTATGGATGGATCGACCTCTTGTCCATCCTCCCTACCTACCTCAGCCTTTTCCTGCCGGGTACCCATTTCCTGATGGCCATCAGGGCATTGCGACTGATGCGCATCTTCCGCATCCTCAAGCTCAGCCAGTTTGTGCGCGAGGGCACCACCATCATCCTGGCGCTTAAAGCCAGCGCCCAAAGGATCTTTATCTTCCTGTCGTTCGTGTTGCTGCTGAGCATCATCCTGGGTGCCATCATCTATGTGGTGGAAAGCGGCCAAAATGAAAAATTCACCAGCATACCCCAAAGTATCTACTGGGCCATAGTGACCATCACCACGGTTGGTTATGGTGATATCTCTCCGATCACCCCAATGGGTAAAGTAGTTGCTTCTTTAATCATGTTGCTGGGTTATGCCATCCTGGCCGTACCCACTGGTATTGTCACAGTAGAACTGTCGAAAGCCGCCCGTCACCAGGAACCCAAGGCGCAGGCTTGTCCCAACTGTTCCCGCGAAGGACATGATCCGGATGCCAGTTTTTGCAAATATTGCGGGCATGCATTGTGATAAAATCATGAGATGTGAAGATGTGATTGTACACCAACCATTTCTACCCGACCATTCACCCCAGCAGCGTCTGCCGAAGGGGAGCCTGATGAATAGCACGATAATGGTTCATCGGGATATCTTTCTGTTTTAGCCCCATCGGGGTCTCCCGAAGGGGCTACCGTGTACCCACATTTATTTTTACCCCATCGGGGTCCCCTTCGGGAGACCCCGATGTATAGAAGGCGAAATATTTATGCATCCAACAGTCAAGCTAATCTTCCAACTACCCGTTGGTCATAAGACATAACTGGGGCGACGGGGAGCCAAATCATTTCAATCCATAGTGGTACTCTTCAAGATTCCCCGATGAATTTTCATCCAACCATTCATCAGGGTCCCCTCCGGGAGACCCTGATGGGGTTAGAAATAGTTTTCGTTGTTATTACCCGTTGGTCATAAGACACAACGGGGGCGACGGGGGATAGTACATCTCATCACGCCAGCGGGCGTAGTCGAAAAGGACTCCCGATGAATTTCTCTCCTACTATTCATCAGGATGATGATTCATTGGAATTTCTTTCTGTTACAACTCCAAAAAACTATTCCGCTAACTTTGCCCTCCCCTTATTCTATTCTATCCATGCAACAAAAGCCCATTCTGCATAAAAAGGTCCAACTCGAAAAATTCCCCGGGAAGGGAGGTTGGACCTATGCCCGTATACCTGAAATACTGCAGGATCCCCATAGCCCCTTCGGTTGGGTAAGGGTCAATGGCAGTATCGATGGGGTGGAACTGCAACATTACCACCTGATGCCCATGGGCAATGGTCAACTCTTCCTGCCCGTGAAATCAGCAATACGCAAGAAGATCAAAAAAGAAGCAGGCGATTGGATCGAGGTTATCCTGTATGCCGACACCAACAGCATTGATGTTCCCCCTGATTTCCTCGAATGCCTGCAAGATGAACCAGCCGCACTCGCCTTCTTCCAAAGCCTCCCGGAAACTGAACAACTCCAATGGATCAAATGGATCGGAGCGGTAAGTTTGGAAGAAAAGCGGATCGAGCGCATGGCCAAAGCGGTCAATGACCTGGCCAGGAAGATCAAGTCCCCTAACTAAAAGCATGTATTGAAGTTACTGGCTTAACCCCTTCCATTTATCCATACTGCTCTTATTGCTGCTGAAATCTTCTTATTATTGATGCCATGTCAACTGTGCCGACCATAAGCCTTTCGCAACTCGCTTCCATGATCAAACTGACCCTGGAAGATGCTTTTGCGCGCCAAAGCTTCTGGGTGGTGGCCGATGTGACCAGCCATAATTTCTATTACCAGAAAGGCTATCACTATTTTGACCTGGTGGAGAAGGACAAGCGATCCAACCAGATCCTCGCCAAACTCTCCACTACGGCATGGGGCACTGGCTCCCAAAGGATCAAGGCCTTTGAACAGGAAACAGGACAGCGATTCACCAATGATATCCAGGTATTGGTAAAAGTGGCTGTGGAATACCACCCGGTTTATGGCCTGAAGCTTAACCTGCTGGATATCGATGCCCGGTTTACCTTGGGTGCTATCGAACAGCAAAGACAGGCCACACTGGAACGCTTGTTGAAAGAATGCCCCCAGGACGTTCGAAGGATCGGGGAACAATACCATACCAGCAACCAGTCGCTGCAATTGAACAAGGTGATCCAGTACATTGCCGTACTGAGTTCCAGCTCTTCAGCCGGCTACCAGGATTTCATCCACACACTTTCGCATAACCCTTATGGTTATACCTTCCATGCGGAGCTTTTTCATACGGTGGTGCAGGGCGAGTTCAATGCGGAGGCGATCAATATGAAACTGCAGCAGATCAGGAAAAGCGGGCGCCACTATGATGCCGTGGTGATCATCAGGGGCGGCGGTGCACAAACCGACTTCCTGGTATTCGACCAGTTCCCCCTGGCCAAGACAGTGGCGCAATTCCCCATTCCCGTGATCACCGGTATCGGTCACCAAAAGAATGAGACCATTGTGGACCTGATGGCACATACCGCCACCAAAACCCCCACCAAAGCGGCGGAACTCATTATCCAGCACAATGCCAGTTTTGAGGCAGAACTGGTTACGGCCCAGCGGGATATCATCATCAAATGCCAGCAATTGCTGCATCGCGAAGCAAGGGCGGTCAACACCATTCACCACAATGTGATCAACCTTTCACGCGACCTGCTCGACAATCAACGGTATTCACTGGGCAGACTACAACAGGACCTGGGCACGCAAGCGCGACAACTGCTGTTTGATAACAGATCAGCATTGAATAACGCAGCCTCACTGGTAAGCAGGAAACCGTTGTCGATGCTGGCGGTAGAACAACAACAGATCATTCACTATAAGGAGCGGTTAAAACTGCTCATGAAACAATATCTCCGCAACAGGAAACAGGACCTGGAGCACCGGATCAGTTTGTTCAGGATGGCTTCACCGGAACAGATCATGAAGAGGGGTTTTGCCCTGGTGAAGGTGGACGGCAAGATCACGGCCAACCCCGACCAGATCGAGCCGGGACAAACCATCAGCGTGATCCTGTCGGCAACGGAGATCAAAGCAATTGTAGAATCAAAAAAATTGTACGATGGACCAGCAATTGACCTATGAATCGGCTTATGAAGAATTGATGCAGATCGCGCAGGAGATCGAGAATGAAACCATATCCATCGACCTGCTGGCAGAAAAGGTAAAGCGTGCATCCGAACTGATCGCCTTTTGCCAATCGAGGCTGCGCTCCACAGAAACAGAGTTGAACAAGATCATCAGCCAGATGGAAAACAAACCGGAGGAATAATATGGACCCACAACTAAGGCCGGCCGAAGCAACCGACTTCAACTTTTTCTATGAGCTATACATGCATCCCGATGTCAATCCCTACCTGCTCTATGAATGGATGGGCGAAGAGGAGTTCCGTCCCGTCTGGCAGGAGCTGATGGACAAGCAGGTCTTGTATGTGCTGGAGGCAGGTAGCGAACCGGTGGGCATGTGCAAACTGGTACCCCAATACCATCGCAATAGCCATATGGTATACCTGGGTGGTGTGGCCATCCATCCCGACCATGGCGGCAAGGGCTATGGCAAATCCCTGATGGAAGCCATCATCCAAAAAGCGAAAGCAAATGGTATTAAGCGGATAGAATTGAGTACAGCTGTTGACAATGAAAGAGCCATCCGCCTGTATGAACGTTCAGGTTTTCAGATCGAAGGCCGGCTGCGCAACTATACCTGGCTGAAAAGTGAGGAAAGGTTCATTGATGAATACCTGATGAGTTGGTTGGAGGGATAGATCATTTTGACTTATGCATCGGGGTCCCCTTCGGGAGACCCCGCTGAGGTTACATCGAATGCATCAAGGTCCCTTTCAGGAGACCCCGCTGAGGTTACATCGAATGCATCAAGGTCCCTTTCAGGAGACCACGCTGAGGTTACATCGAATGCATCGGGGCCCCTTTCAGGAGACCCCGCTGAAGTGGTAGTGATGATATTTCTTCACCCCAGCAGGGTCTCCCGCAGGGGACCCTGATGAGGTGAAGATGTGGGTACACGGTAGCTCACGAAAGGGACCCCGATGAATAAATCCTTACTCGAACAAATACCTCAGATCCTCTTCACTCAGTTCCTTCACGAAGGAATCATCCTCCGTCACCAAAGCATCCGACAACATCCGCTTGCGCTGTTGCAGTTCAATGATCTTCTCTTCTATACTATCCTTACAGATCATCTGGTAAGCAAATACATTCTTCGTTTGTCCGATACGGTAAGCCCGGTCAATGGCCTGCTGCTGCACTGCGGTATTCCACCAGGGATCCACCAGGAATACATAATCGGCAGCCGTGAGCGTTAGACCCGTATTGCCTGCTTTCAGGCTGATCAGGAAGACCATTACCTCATTGCCTTCTTCCTGGAATTGCGCCACCATCTCCGAACGCTTCGCCGGTGGTGTATCCCCATCGAAATGGTAAAATTTGATGCCTGAACGCTTACAAGCGTCCCCGATCATTTGCAACATGCCTTTGAACTGCGAAAATACCAGCACCTTATTGTTGCGGAGGTTATGTTGCAGTTCATCCAGCAATACTTCGATCTTCACGGCCGGTGATTGCTGGTAGCCCGCCTCACCCAGTAATTGCGGCGCGGCACAGATCTGGCGCAGCTTCTGCATCCCCTGGAGGATAGACAGTTTGCTCTTGCCCAGTCCGTCATTCTTGATATTCAGGAACAGGCTGTCGCGGATCTGGCCTTTTACCTCTTCATATAATGCTTTCTGCTCAACCCCCATCTCACACCAGAGCACGGATTCTGTCTTGGGCGGCAGGTCTGTAGCCACCTGTTTCTTGGTACGCCGCAGGATGAAGGGTGCGGTCATCTTCTGCAATGCCCTGATCTTTTCCTCATCGTGTTCCCGGTCGATCGGGTGGGCATATACTTTCCGGAAGAACTCCTGTCCGCCGAACAGCCCCGGCACCAGGAACTGCAGCTGGGCATAGAGATCAAAAGTATTGTTCATCACGGGCGTTCCGCTCAGGGCAACCCTTGCTTTTGCTTTCAATTGGTAAACCGCCCGGGTGATCTGCGCCGATGGGTTCTTGATCGTATGGCTCTCATCCAGCACTACGGCAGCCCATTGCACCAATTGCAGTTGTTCAATATCACTGCGCATGGTTCCATAGCTGGTGATCAGCACCTGGGCATCTTCCTTGAAGAACTGCTCCATATTGCGCTGGGTACTATGGTAAACAGACGCTTTCAGATGGGGCGCGAATTTTTCCAGTTCTTTCCGCCAGTTATGGATCAGGCTCGCCGGGCACACGATCATATACTTGCCATTGGCCTCCCTTTCATTCAGGTAGGCCAGGAAGCAAATGGTCTGCAGGGTCTTACCCAAACCCATATCATCTGCGAGGCAGGCGCCCGCATCGATCTCCGCCAACAGGCACATCCACTCAAACCCTTTTTGCTGGTAGGGACGAAGGGTAGCTTTGATAGTAGCAGGCAAACTGATTACAGTGTGATCTTCTTCCTGCCATTTGGTCCAGCGGTTCCACCATTCCTGGCTGATGGCCGGACGGGTACTCGCTTCATTCTCCTCAAGGTCGATGCCCAACAGGATCCACTGGGGGATCACCACCTCGTTCTTGCTGATCTTACCGTGCTTGAGGATGGCACTGTATTGGGCCATCCATTTATCATCGAGGATGGCAATGGAATGGTCCTTCAGCAAGAGGCTACGCTGGCCGGCCAATAACAGCTTCTGCAGTTCATTCAACTGCACTTCCTCTTTGCCAAAACCCACCTTCATGTGCAGGTGCATGATGCTGTCAACGGTCTTGCTTATGCGCAATTCGGTTTGTACCGGATAGGGGGAATAACGGAACTGCTGCAGCATTTCCATGCCGATCAGCTCCACATTATCCGCCAGCAATTGGTGGTATACTTTCAGGAACCAATGCTTCTTCTTGGCCTCGGAAAAGGGCAGGTAGAAATACCCATTCAACTGCCTTCCGAAAGTCGGGTGCAGCCCTTGCAAAAAGTCATGGAAGCCTTGCTCAGCTTCCTTATCGCGATACACCACATAGGTTTCGCCATTGCGGTTGAACTCCTGGATCATTTGCCAGGGGCCTTCCACCCAGAAGCCGTCGTAGTTGTAACGAGGTGTCAGCATCAGGAAGTTGCCGCTGATCTCACTCAGGTATACCGCGTTCACCGGCGGCACCTTCACTTCCTGCTTATTAAGGAGACCGGACACTTCAACCGGGTAATCGGTCTGCAGTTTACTGACCACATGTTCGGAGAAGGCCACCGGGTCTTTCGCATAATCATCCGGGTTATTCGCCTCCAGCCACCTTAGGGTCTGGTGGTCCAGGTAGCTCAAAAGGTAATATTCCTTCCCCCGCTGCAGGAATAGGGTATGAAGGATGAAAGCTTCCAAAGGAGTGGTTTCACCATCCAGTTGCACAAAGGTTTCTAACCCAAGGGACCCTTCCTCATTCCTTCCCACTTTAAAAGATAGCTTCGGCTGATTAGGTGAGAGGACACAGGGTTCTGTAAGGTGGTTACCCGTTTTGGGATTGACGGAACGATGGTAGATCGGCAGTTCCCGGGCAAGGGGCAGCGCCTGTTGCAACAGTTGCTGCAGTTGACGGACAAAGGACCTTTCGATATAGGCATGTAAGGAAGTGCCGGCCTTCTGTTTGGCATGGGTCCGGGTGATCTCCTGAACCAGCAAGGCCAGGGCAGGGTCGCCCAGGCGAATGAGCAATTCCCTCCATTCCTTCGGTTGCTGGCGGAAATGTTTGTCCACCGACTCCTCGGTCATCGGCTCCTGCGCATACTCGATCCCCCGGTTCGATTTGATGATATGGAAGACCTGCAGGGGCGACCAGCGCTGGTCGATCCGGGCAGGCTTAAGGAACAAGGCTATTTTGGTCTGGACGTTGGATACTGCCATAAGGGCAGCAAAGATAAGGAGGCGGGAATAGCGGAAAGGGGCAGATGGAAAATTCTGGAGCAGCAGGACCTGTAGGCATCTTACAGGGTTTTCCGGGTAAAAAATAGCCACTCCCGTTGGAGCGGCTATTGGAAAAATTTCACACTATTGGGAGGGCATTATTTCACTTCGTCCAGTTCCACCTTGATGGTCACTTCCACTTCTTTGCTTACTACCAGGCTACCGGTCTCGGTGGCGCGATCCCACTTCAGGTTGTAGTCAAAGCGGTTGATGGTAGTGGTGGCCTTGAAGCCGGCTTTCTTACCGCGTTGGCCATTGATGGTACCGCCATAGGTAACATCAAAGGAAACAGGCTTGGTAACGTCGCGGATGGTGAGGTTACCGTTCAGTTTGTATTTGTTATTGCCGAGGGGCTGCATGGAAGTGCTTTCAAACTTAATGGTAGGGAATTTCTCGGCATTGAAGAAATCATCGCTCTTCAGGTGCTTGTCACGGTTTTCGTTTTCTGTGTTAATGGAGTTCACGTCAACGGAGAACACAACCTTGGCATCGGAGAAGTCGGGCTTGGTATGCTCTACCGTTCCGTCCCAGATCTTGAAGGTTCCCTCGGTCTCGGAAACTACCATGTGTGTAACGGAAAAACGTACATTGGAGTGGGCCTTGTCCAGCTTCCATTTGGTTTGGGCAGATGCAGCCGTGGCCAGGAATAATCCCGCAGCAGCCAGGATGGTGTTCAGTTTTCTCATAATTTTCATTTTTGTTGTTTCAACACTAAGGTAGGGGATTTTGTTTGAAGAAGGCAGCAGGATCCTTTAACAGCTGACGCTGGTGGGGAAGACCCGCCTACGCTAAGGCTGCGGCGGGCGAGGTGTAGGGATGTGGTGATGTGTTCCCTCCTTCGCTTTGCTTCGGCGGGCGAGGTGCGTTAGAAATGAAAAATTGGATTGGCGAAGCCAACTCTTACACTCAATTCAGCCCCTTCCCCCAAACCAGCTTACTTTTCCGCCTCTCATCACAAACCCCAATGGCTATGCGCCGAATGGCTTAATTTCCCTTCTTAAAACTTTCCTGAACATGACACTCATGAGAACCACTCTCCTGGCAGGCTCGTTGCTGGCCTTATCGGCTATTGCCGTAGAGGCCCAGCAGGTTAAGCTCGATCAGTTCAAAAACTGGAAGCCCCGTAATATCGGCCCCGCCGGTATGAGCGGCCGCATCACCGCCATCGACGCGGTGGTCGACAATCCCAACATCATCTATTTAGGCGCCGCCTCCGGTGGCGTATGGAAGACCGAAAATGGTGGCACCGAATGGAAATCCCTCTTCGATGACCAGCCCATCCTGAACATCGGTTCCATCGCCATCCAGCAAAGCAACCCCAACATCGTTTGGGTGGGTACCGGTGAGGGCAACCCCCGCAACTCCATCAATATCGGCGAGGGTATCTACAAAAGCCTGGATGCCGGCAAGACCTGGCAACGCATGGGACTCGAAAAGACCCGCAATATCCATCGCGTGATCATCGACCCCACTAACCCCAATACGGTATATGCCGGGGCCATCGGTAACCCTTACGCCGAACATCCCGAACGCGGTGTGTTCAAAACAACAGACGGCGGCCAGACCTGGAACAAGATCCTCTACACCAACGACACTTCCGGTGTGGCGGACATGATCATGGACCCCTCCAACCCCAATAAGCTCTTCGCCGGCATGTGGCAGCACCGCCGTACCCCCTGGAGTTTCAGCTCCGGAGGTAAGGGCAGCGGCCTGTACATGACCATCGACGGTGGTAAGAACTGGAAGAAACTGGGCAAGGAGAACGGTCTGCCTTCTGGCGACTACGGCCGTATCGGCCTGGCCATTTCCCGCAGCAACCCCAATGTGGTATACGCACTGGTGGAAGCCACCAAGAACGGCCTCTACAAGAGCGAAGACGGCGGTTACAACTGGAAACTCGTGAACGATAAGCCGGAATGGGTGACCAACCGCCCCTTCTACTTCCAGGAGATCGCAGTGGACCCGCAGAACGAAAACAGGCTATGGCTGATCTACCAGATGATCGCCGTGAGCGAGGATGGTGGCAAGGATTTCAGGGTAGTGATCCCCTATAATGGTATCCACCCCGACCACCACGCCTTCTGGATCCATCCAAAGGATAACAAGTTCATCATCGACGGTAATGATGGCGGTATCGGTATCACCCGCGATATGGGCAAGAACTGGATGTTCGATGAGAAGCTGCCGGTGGGCCAGTTCTACCATATCAATGTAGATAATGAAATGCCTTACAACGTAATGGGAGGCATGCAGGATAATGGTAGCTGGCGCGGACCCGCTTATACCTGGATCAGCGGCGGCATCAAGAACTATTACTGGGAGAGCCTCTGGGGTGGTGATGGCTTCGATGCCATGCCCGATCCCGATGACGCCAACTGGGTATATGCCGAAAGCCAGGGTGGCTTCGTAGGCCGCTACAATATCAAGACCGGCGAGCAGTGGTTCATCCGTCCTGCACCCGCCGACCTGAATGTTCAGTTCCGTTTCAACTGGAACGCAGCCATGGCCCAGGATCCTTTTGACAAGAACACCATTTACTACGGCAGCCAGTACCTGCACAAGAGCACCAATAAAGGGGTGAGCTGGGAACTGATCTCCGGCGACCTCACCACCAACGATTCTTCCAAGATCGACCAGAGCAAGAATGGTGGCCTTAGCCTCGATATCACCGGTGCCGAGAACCATTGTACCATCCTTACCATCGCGCCTTCTGCCAAAGAGAAAGGGGTGATCTGGGTTGGTACCGATGATGGCAATGTACAGCTGACCCGCGACGGCGGAAAGACCTGGACCAATTTCCGTGGCAAGATCCCCGGTATGCCAATTGGCGCCTGGATACCGCAGATCCAGGCATCCCGCCATAATGCCGGCGAAGCCTTCGTTACCGTGAACGATTACCGCAGGGGTGATTTCAAGCCTTATATCTTCCGCACTACTGATTATGGCAAGACCTGGACCAGGATGGTGGATGAGAAGAAGGTGGTGGGTTATGCGCTCTGCATGATCCAGGACCCCACACAGCCCAACCTGATCTTTGTAGGTACCGAACAAGGACTTTGGGTAAGCATGGACAATGGCGTTAGCTTCCAGCAGTGGAAGAACGGCTATCCATCCGTTTCTACTTACGATATGGCCATCCAGGAGCGCGAAGCCGACCTGGCGATCGCCACTTTTGGCCGCGCCATCTGGATCCTGGATGATATCCGCCCCTTGCGCGATCTGGCCGCCAACAAAGGCGTGGCACCCGGCAAGGCGATTAAGGTCTTCGAATCGCCCAAAGCCTACCAGGCTTCTTACCGCAACGCCCCCGGCTATGAATGGAGCACCTGGGGGATCTGGGATGCAGAGAACCGCAAACCCGGCGCACCTGTTTCCTTCTTTGTTGATCCTTCAAAGTTGGACAGCCTTTCTAAAAAGAAGGCCGATAGCGTAGGCGTGAAGATCTATAATGACAAGAACGAACTGATCCGCAACCTGAAATGGAAAGTGGACAGTGGCTATAACCGCAATTACTGGGGCATGGAAGAGAAGGGTGTTCGCAGGCCCGGTTCACCCAAACCCAAGGCAGGGGCACCCGAGCCTGGTGGTGAACAAGTGCTGCCCGGCAACTACAAAGTGGTAGTTACCCTGGGCAATGCTGCAGATAGCACCCTGCTCAGCGTGAATGATGATCCCCGTTTCGGTAACCGCAACGAGGTTCGCATTGCCCAGGCTCAATTGCGTGATCGCCTGCGCAAGAGCAGCGATAAGCTGACCGAAGGCATGGACCGCCTGACCGAAGCAGAAGATATCACCAAAAAACTGGAAGCCCAGTTGAAGGATATCACCGGTAAGGAAGCAGATACCCTTCGTACTGCAGGAAAGAAAATGCAGGATGAGATCAAGGCCATCCGCGAATTCATCAATGGCAAGACCATCGAACGCCAGGGTTATGGTCGCCCGCAGCAACCACCCACAACCATGAGCACCCTGCAGCAGGCCAATATGTATATTGGCGCAAAGGGATTGAAGCCTGGTCCCCATGAGGAGCAGCTGGTGGCCAATGCCGAGACCAAAATCAACGAGGCGGTGGTGAAGATCAACCAGTTCTTCGACAGCAAGTGGAAGGACTACCGCAAGCTGGTAGAAAGCACCCCGGTCAAGCTGTTCAAGGACTACACACCAATACAGTAAGACCTTAAGCAATAAAAAGTGGCTATCGCTTGATAGCCACTTTTTTTATGGAACGCCTTGCCAGATCCTTACGGATAGCCGGGTTAATTTGCGATAATGCTCAGTCGGTTGGCTTCTTTTAAGAAGGGAACATATTTCCAGGCGGCCACCACCCCACCACAGCGCAATCTGTCATAATCCGTTCGCTTCTTCCTCGACTCCCGCTTCTTCGCATCAAAACTCCACCTGACCAATAAGGTTCCTGCGTTTTCGTCCACATCAACGATTTCGAGGTTAGCATCCGAAGGCTTCCATACCTCTTCCCCGTCGGGTGTCCTTAACACCACCCTGATATCGAAATGGGCCTTATTGGCGATCTTCAGGATCTTGATGATGTCCTTTGTAGTGTTGACCTCATTCTTCAGTGAACCAGGACCATCCTGTTCCCACTCGCCACGGTCCGGAATGATGGGTTTGAACAGGTTCATCTGCTTGACCTCACCCTTCTTCAGGTTCTGTTTCAAGTTCAACAAACGAATGACCACCACCCATTCCTCATTGGGTTTACTGGAAGGCCTGAATTGCATTTGCAGTTCCTGTACCCCCTCCTGGTCAGGTGGTAGCAGTTTATGTTGTACGGCATTCGCTGTATCACCCGATTGCCACATGCTGGCACTTAAGGCAGTGGATACCCGGCTGCTGTCCTGGGCATGGAGCCCGGAGCCTGCAAACAAAAGGAAACCCGCAGCCAGGGATCGAAAAAGGATCTTTTTCATGCCGCAAAGAAAATACTGGTTTGCCGATCAAAAATACCGTTCATCCTGATTCACATTAATATGTGAATGGTCTATTGGTTTAGCTTTTTCCTGGACCTGAATTCCCATGGTGCAATAGGATTGGGCTGGCTCCAAATGCCGATCCTCGCTGATCTTGCCGCCTGTTCAGCAGCGTGAAGCTGGCTATTGGCGGAGTACTTCTTAAAATGCCAGGCCAGGCCATTATTCACCAAATCAAGATTCACCCACCTGTTATCTTCCAGGTACACATCAGCGATGATGCGGCCATACTTATCCTTGCCATTTGATTTGATCCTTACTGTTCTTCCGGCTAACAACCGGGAAAGCCTGTCTTTGGCTACCCTGTAGAAGTCCTGTCCTTTTTCGGGCGCATCAATGCCATTCAACCTTATCCTGAATTGGTCCTTGCTTTCGGTGAGCAGGGTAAAAGTGTCCCCGTCGGCCACCTTCACCATCCGACCTGACAAGGTTCCGGAAGAGGGTCTTTCGGTACAGGCACCTGCGATCGCAAGAATGGATAAGGCCAGCAGGAAGAAAAATTTCATAGGCGAGTGAGAATATTTTGGGATGAAGTTAATCATAGGTGCTAATGTGAGGATTTCCTTTGCAAGCTACTTGCAGGAATGGGAAGCATTTTAACCAAATAGTAACCATCTTTACAAGTAATCACCGATCAGCAGAATCAAGCTATGAAAAAGATCATCCTGGCAATAGCCCATATTTTCCTTGTAGCGGGTGCCGATGCCCAAAAACTGGTATCCTTTGTAGATCCCTTCCTGGGCACGGGAGGCCATGGCCATGTTTTCCCCGGGGCAACTGTTCCATTTGGCATGGTACAATTGAGCCCTGATAATGGGGACCAGGGCTGGGATTGGTGCTCCGGCTACCATTATAGTTCCCACACCATTGCCGGCTTCAGCCATACCCACCTGAGCGGCACAGGCATCGGCGATTGGTGTGACATATCGGTACTTCCGCTCACTGATACGGCATCCATCCATTCCAAAAAGATCCTGGTTCCTTTTAGCCATGCCAATGAAAAAGCCTCACCCGGCTATTATGAAGTGAAGCTCGACAATGGCGTGAAGGCTTCCCTGACCGCTACAGACAGGATCGGCTATCACCGCTACCAGTTCCCCGGTCAGGAAGGATGGTTGCGCTTCGATATGGGTTTTGCCATCAACTGGGACAGCGCCACCATGGGCGGGTTGCAACTGCTTGATGACTGTACGCTTATAGGTTACCGTTATTCCACCGGTTGGGCCAAAAACCAGAAGGTCTATTTTGCTGCGCGGTTCTCCCGTTCTATCAGTTCCCATCGTATCCTGATGGCCAGTGGGCAGGAAGGGAAATTCTCCACCGGCAACCAGGTGAAATCCTTGTTACAATTCAATACCCAGGGCCAGCCATTGGAATGCAGGGTAGCACTTAGCAGTGTAGGCACCGAAGCGGCATTGGCGGAATTGCAGGCCGTTACAGCAGGATTTGAAGAGACCGTTAAGGCGGCTGAGGGAAGGTGGGAAAAGGAACTGGAAAAGATCAGGATCAATACCGATAATAAGGACTTCGCCACCAGGTTCTATACAGCCTTGTACCGCACTTGCATGGCTCCGAATCTTTATTCGGATAGGGATGGCCGTTACCATAACAGTAATGGCCTCATTAAAAAACAACCAAAAGGGGATAAGTATACGGTATTTTCCCTCTGGGATACTTTCCGGGCATTGAATCCCCTGTTCACCATCACCCAAACAGAAAGGCTGCCCGACCTGGTCAACAGCATGCTTTCCTTTTACCAGGACAATGGGCTGTTGCCCGTTTGGGACTTGAGCAGTTGGGAAACCAATACCATGACCGGCTACCACGCCTTACCGGTACTGGCGGATGCCATCCTGAAAGGCATCGGGGGCTTTGATGTGAACCTTGCTTATGAGGCGATGTACAAGAGTGCCCACCAGCAGCAGCGGGGGACACCAGCATACATCAGGTATGGCTACTTGCCGCAGGACAAACATGGATGGAGTGTGACCATAACCCTGGAATACGCATTCGACGACTGGTGCATTGCCCAGGTTGCGAAGAAAATCGGGAAGCAGGCCGATTACGAATACTTCATGAAGAGGGCGGGAAGCTACAAGAACCTGTTCGACCCTGCAAGCGGTTTCATGCGCGGAAAGGACAGCCTGGGTAAATTCATCGAACCTTTCGATCCGCTGCTTTCAGAACACGGATTTGAAGGCCAGTATATAGAAGGAACGGCCTGGCAACATAGCTTCTTTGTTCCCCATGATGTGGAAGGCCTTGCCGTATTGTATGGTGGCAAGGAAAAACTTGTTAAGAAACTGGATGAGCTGTTCAGCAGCAGCTCTGAATTACATGGGGAGAATGTGTCCGCAGATGTAAGCGGACTGATCGGCCAATATGCGCATGGCAATGAACCCAGCCACCATATCATTTACCTGTATACGAAACTTGGTCATCCCGAAAAGGCCGCGGAGAAGATCAGGATAGTAGTGGATAGTATGTACAAGAGCGGACCTGACGGCTTAAGCGGTAATGATGACTGCGGCCAGATGAGTGCCTGGCTGGTTTGGACCAGCCTGGGTATGTATCCACTGAACCCGGCCTCAGGGGAATATGTATTTGGCTATCCCCTGGTGAACTCGGCTGATATATTTCTGCCCAATGGAAAAACATTAACTATCCGGGTAAAGAAGGCCAAGGACCGTAGGAAGACAGGCATCCAATCAGTACGCTTTAATGGCAGGGAACTCCCTTCGCTTTCCATCCGTCATGCTGATATTATGCAAGGTGGAAATCTTGAATTCCTTATCTCCACCAATTAATCAATAGCTTAGGCGAATTATTAGTGAATCAATACCCAGCAATGTTTCAGGTTAATGCGTTACCAGGCCGCACACTCCTTTCAGGTGGCAAGGAATGGCTCTATTTTGGGGGCACAGCCTATTTGGGATTACCAGGACTTCCCGAATTCCAGGAACTGGTGATCAACAATATCCGCAAATGGGGTACTGCTTATGGAAGTTCCCGGAATGCCAATATCCGGTTAAGTGCATATGCGGAAGGGGAAGCCTTTCTGGCCAAATTAACCGGAACGGAAATGGCGCTAACCGTATCCTCCGGCATGCTGGCAGGAAAACTGGCCATAGAAGCACTAACGGTTGAGAGTAACCGATTTTTTTACCTGCCGGGTCACCACCCTGCCATCTGGGCCGCCAACAGTGAGCCATTCTATACTGATGGTCAGATCAATCCTTCCTTATTGAATGAACAGAAGGAGAAGATCGTTATCCTCACCGATGCCGTTCCCTCTTTTAGTGTGAAAGCCGTTGAACTCAATGACCTTGAAAAGATCTCACCAGCCAAGCAGGTTACATTGGTGGTAGATGAATCGCATACACTTGGCATCCTGGGAAAGAATGGAGGGGGCATACTTTCAGGTATTAGTTATCCCAATATCTCCCGAAAGATCATGGTCAGCTCATTGGGCAAGGCCATGGGACTGACCGGCGGGGTCATCGCAGCAGACGGGGATTTTATCACTTCAATGAGGAAGCTCGATGGCTTCGTGTCCGGTGCAGGTATGCAACCGGCATTCGTGCAGACCATTGCAGAGGCAGGCGCTATTTACCAACAACAACATGAAAGGCTTCAATCAAACACCCGATATCTCTACGAATTACTAAAAGGATACAACAACCTCACAGCAGCTAGTGATTACCCGGCATTCTACCCGCATGATGCGGATAGTTACCAAAAGTTATTGCAACACCATATAATCATCACCCATTTTACCTATCCCACATCGCCCTTGCCGCTGAACAGGATAGTGGTATCGGCCCATCACACCCTTGATGACCTCAACCAATTGGCTAAGGCCTTTGGGTAAAATTTGTCTTGCCTGACATCATTGGCTGGTCACAAAGTTCCCTTCATGATCCACTTGTTTGGCGGCAAAGGGGTTGACCACGCGATCCAGCAGTACTGCCAGCTCGGCCCTCGTAATGGCACGAGTTGGGGAGAAGTTGGTCAACTTCCATTCGGACCAGGCTTTACCCACCGAGGCCTTGAAAGAATTCAGGCTTTTCAGGTGCAGGTCCCCGGGTTTAGCCCAACTAGACAAACGATTCCTCATCTCATAAACGGTTTCCATGGCCGCATCGATGGTCAGTTCGCCAGCCCCGGATTTCCCTTTTACCGCTGGATCAAATGCCTCCAGGTCTTTGTAGAACTGGTTGGCCGCAATGGTGGAATCGGGATAGAACCAGGTCTGGTTGGCCCATTTATAGGGCACCCCCTTCCCTTGCAATATACCGGTAACACCTATGCGCTGGATGGCTGCAAAATGCGGATGAGCCGGAGTCACATCAATGAAGGGCAGCAGGAAAGCACCGGCATTCAGCAGTTGTTCCTGCACTGCGCGAACGCTGATCCCCTCAGGAAGTTTATGGGACCGGATGGCCAGTGCGGCCAGCACCCCCGCGGCCTGCCCGGTAAGGAGTACAACCGGCTGTAAGCGGGTAGTCCCATTTACGACATTACTGACACTGATCCCTTTTTCCGCAACGATCAGGTTGCCCCCCTGCCTTGGCAGCATGGCCCCTAAGGGTACACTATAGGATGGAATGGGATAGAACTCAAGGTGCTGGGGAGCATCAAGGTTTTTCTTATGGTGATGGTCGATCGGGTAATCACCCACCGAGATACCTGTCCGGTAAAGCGCTGTTCCATTGTCGTAGGGATCGGCAATATGGTTGATGGTCAGCCTGATCTTCCCCTTCACCCTTCTTCCTTCCCGGTGGTAAGGCATCAGGGCCAGTCGATCAGGACTTGGAAACTCATCATGGGCCAGTCCAAGGTTCTTATAACCTAACTGTGTCTGGATGAAATACACAAACCTTAGGGTGGTAGCCTTGGCCTTCTCCAGTTCCCTTTCCCTTTGGGCAGGTTCCATCTCCACAATATTGAGATAAGTATCATTGCCCCTGTTGGGCCAGTTCAGCATGTATTTTCCATTGGGGAGCTTACCATAATCCAGCAGCTTTGCCGCATCTGCGGATGGTTTGGGGAGGGATTTGTTGAGGTAATAGTCAGTGCAGGCCCCATCGAATTCAGCCGGGTCATAGCCTGCAGGCTTTACGATGGTGCAGTCGGCAGCAGGTCCGTAGTCCTTCAGGATAGCCACATAGGTAAGGTCCTGAACGATGGAATTGGATTGGGTTACCCCTACCTTCTCGCCGGTAAAGGATCCGGCTTCCATGCCCAGGTCATAGTCCATACCGGCATTCGCCAGCACATCACCCAACTCGGTTGCATCAATTATAATGGTAGCCTCCACCTGGAGTCGCTTGCCCTTGTCGTTTACAAACTGGGCCCCTTTCAGCAAACCACCCGATCCGGGGATCACCTTTTCAAATCGCCAGCCCTGCAAAACATTGAGGTACTCCTTCTCTGCAGCCACCATTACTTTCCAAATGCTGTCGCCTACATATGGTTCAAACTGGGTATTGCTGACCCAGCCGGTTTCCAGTGCCTTTGGGCTCCCATAATGGGCGTATAGTTTTTGGCGAAACTCCTGCCACAATCCGGAAGGCAGGCGGTGGTTACCATCGGTTGCCGATACCCCGGCAGCCGTCAACATCCCACCAAGCCAGGGAAGGGGCTCCACCACTAGGGTCTTTACTTTCAGGCGGGCAGCCTGGATGCCTGCAGCAGTACCACCGGTTCCGCCACCGATCACCAAAACTTCAGCACGCTTAACTATTTGCGCTTGAATAAAGGTTGCATCAATTAATAAGAATAAAATAAGTATTCTCTGAGGCTTTCTAAAGATCATTTGGGTAAAATGGAACAATACAAAATACTGAAAGTTCCTATAATCCTATAAATGATATTAATTTAAATGTAATCGAAAAAACTCCCAACTTGTGACATATACATCTATATCTCCAGGATAACTATGCTCACCATTAATCACTTTTAAAAACTCAACAAATGGCTTTCCATTCTTTAAATAGGTATACCGCTCAATGCGTTTTCCGTCAGCGGTGTCAATATCCGGTAATACAGTAAGGGATGGAGGCTGTTGGCAATTTGCTAAACTCACCCAGTATTCAACGGTTGACTCGGTTGATCGAACCTTTCCAAATTTTACAGGCAATAAATTAATTTCACCTCCTTGATATGGATTGGTGGCATCATTCGTACCATTAATTACCATTACCGGAACAGGCTTATTTGAAACGACACAATCCATATTGGACAGGTCAGGTAAACTCGCAACAATTGCACTAATAGCCTTAATCTTTTTTGGCATGGTTAACGCCAGTTTATATGCCATATGTCCACCCCCTGAAAAACCAATGGCGAACACATTAGATTTTGAAGCTTTAAACCTTTTAGAGAAATAATCAATCATATAATTAAAAAATAATTCCTCTCTAATGTTAAATAAATTAGGCGTGGTGTTTGCATTCTTACGGCATTCATTCCAGAATCTATTATATCCATCAGGATAAACTAAAAGTAAGCCTTCAGTAGCAGCTCGCGCCTCCAACTCTTTTGTGTAATTCATCATAGACTGACCAGTTCCACCTGACCCATGCAACACAAAAACAAGTGACTTTACCTTGTTACTGTGAACCGGTTTCAAATAATGAAAATGGCGCATATGACCATCAATTACAACTGAATCAGAAATCACATCAGCGTAAACATTGAATGGGGTAAAAAGACTCATAAATAAAGCAACAACCAAAACAAATGAAATGGACACCATGCCATCTGAAGCAATACTATTTTTCATCTTTGAAAATTAATTTTATCTGATAAATACCAAATGCAAGAAGATACAAGTAGCAAAATGCAGGAATCATATACGCCATCTCCCAATTATATCGATCCTTTACATAGCCTTGTAAGTAAGTCACAATTGCTCCTCCAACGATTGCAGTAGAAAGATATCCGGATGCCCGATTCGCATACTTACCTAATCCCTTTATGGATAATGAAAACACAATTGCAAATAAAACAGAATTAAAAAGCCCAATAAGTGCCATGCTCCAAACAGCTATTTCTCCCTTCGTAGCCAAAGAAAGCAATATCAATATAATAGAAGTGAAAGAACAGAAGATGAGCATAAGCGCTGGTCTGCATGAATTCAAAAGATAAGCACCCAAAATTCTGCCAACAATCATGCTACCCCAATATATAGCCACAAAGAAATTGGCATCATCTACTCCGATTTGCAAAGTGTCAGAGATATAATTGGTAAGGAATGTTCCAATTGAGACTTCTGCACCAACATACATAAATATACCAATTACACCGAATAATAAAGATGGATTCCCTATTAGAGAAAACTCACCATTTGTGTCATATGAAACATTATTATTCAACTCAGGCATACTAAGCCTTGATACTACATAGGCAATAAGAACCAATACTAATGCAATCACTGCATACTGAATTTGTATTGGCAGATTAGAATCCATTACATTCTTGGAAGAAAGTAGGAAAGCTGTTCCAACTATTGGCGCAACTGTCGTTCCAATTGAACCTATTGCCTGCAATAGGGTGAGACGAGAAGAAGCTTTATGAGCGGGACCAAGGATAGCAGCATAAGGATTAGCGGTTACCTGAAGCAAAACAACTCCTACTGCCATTACAAAAAGGGCTACCAAGAAATAATTATAATTATCCAATAGAGTAGCTGGTATAAAAAGAATTGCCCCGGCAGCAGTAATACAAAAACCCAGGGTAATACCTGTCCTATAACCTATCCTTGAAACAAGCCTGCCCGATGGTATTGAAACAATTCCGTAAGTAAGGAAAAAGTAAAACTGTACCAAGGAAGAATCAGCATAACTTAAATTAAACCGATTTCTAAAATAAGGAACCAATGAATCATTTAAACAGGTAATAAAACCCATTAAAAAATATAGAACGCCTAATGAACATAGTGCAGGAAAATATGATTGCCGATTATATGTTTCATTTGAAGATAGACTGGTGTCTTGCATTCCAATCAATGCCATATCAAATAAATTTTGTGGTAAGAGAATGTTTTCTTGTTTCAATTTCATTTAAAGTCTTCCATGTCTGATATAACCCCCTTGGGACATGAAAAAACCCCTTCCATTTTCCACCTTTGGCATTAATCAATACCTCTCCCTGACGGTTTAAATACCCAAACCACTCTCCAAAACTACTATCATGAAAACGATCCCAACTGTAATGATGCAATCGAATAAACCACTCTTTGCATCTAGGATCACCAGTAAGGGAATAAGCCTTTATCATGCACACAATTGCTTCTATATGGACCCACCAAAGTTTTTGGTCCCATTCCAACTGTTGGGGGGGGTTACCTTCAATGTCTAAAAAGTAAAAAATTCCACCATGTTCTTTATCCCATCCAAACTCAAGAGTATTCAATGAAATTTCAACAGCTTTTTCAATAAGATCCATATCATGTCTACGAACTGCCAGATCCATAATAAACCACATAGCTTCCAATGAATGTCCAGGATTTACTAACCTGCCTTCAAATGAATTGGAAAAGTTTCCATCTTCTAGGACATTTTCCAAAATCAAACCGTACTTCTTATTATAAAATACCTCCATCACTTCATGAATACCTTCTGCAATCAAACTGTCAATTGTAGAAGGATTAAGAAGGGATTCCATTTCAAGTACCAGATTGCATAAAATCATTGGCAGGGAGAATCCCTTTAGAGGTCTTGTACCGGGGAATTGCTTGTTATAATGCCCCTTGGGACTTGAACGTCGACTTAATATATTTTCAAAGGTCCTAACGGCAATGTCTCGATACTCTGTATTTTCAGTCGCTTTGTAAAGCTGTGCAAAAGCCATAGTTGCAAAGCAGTCTGAAAATATATTATAAGGTTGAACTAATGGCTTTCCAGACCGATCCAGAGAGAAATACCAATTCCCCTCTCCATCCCTACCGTATTTAATTAAAAATTCAGCACCATGCAAAGCATTAGCTAACCATTCTTCCCGCTTTTGAACCTGATTGTACAGCATAGCATAAGTCCATACTTGTCGGCACTGCAACCAAACAAACTTATCAGTATCATACACTTTTCCCTTATTGTCCAAGCAAGTGAAAAAGCCACCATTCTCCTTATCTAGAGAAAATTTGCTCCAAAAAGGGACAACGTCATTCAAAAGTTGATTTTTATAGAACTCTAATAAATTATGAATATGCATTTCTTAAAATATTATGTAATTATTTACCGGAATATCTCCTATCTCTTTCATTTAAAGAATCGATATAGGCTTTATATGCAAGGAACAACTCAATCGTTCTTGAACCACCAGGCTTCAGGCGCATATCAGGACTGCTTAACAAACCTGGAAATTGGTAACAGATAATCTTCTCAAATAGGGGAAAACGCAATAAATCACTTTTAAGTCCATCAATTGAACGCGGAATAAGCGCATTTTCCTCGGCAAAATCAAATATCTCGAGATCAAGCCAGAAATGAGTTCCGAACTGGTCACACAAAGCTTGCAGCTTTAGTGCAGCTTCTTCACCGGATAGATCAGTAGACGGCATTCTATGGAAACCAAATGTGCATAATATATCAAGGTTGGGTAATAGTGCCCTATAGGTATTTTCAGCGCCTCTCAAATTATGGGAATTGGTCGCCAACATTACAGGCTTACCTGGGGCAAGCTTTCTTACGTGTTCGGAAAACTCCTTAAAAAACATGACAATTTCCTGCCGTTCAACATCAGTGCCTAAACCGCCATCTTTTTCCTCACTGATATACCAACCATAGAAAGAAGGATGATGACCATACTTCTCCCATATTTCATTGGCAACACTTTTATGCCATTTTAAAGACCCATTTGAAAAATCAAACCAAGCATACATGCCCACTGCAATAAATACATTCATCCCTAATCTGTCTGCTTCAGATAAAACCGCCTCAACGGGATCCTTAGCTGCGAGTTGCATACGATTTCCAAATAGTGATGAAGGATAAAAAGCAGAACCATTATAACCATTCTTATCAATGTTATGCTGGCCATTGTACTCTTGATTACGAAACAATTCTTGCAGAACAATTATATTCATCGATAGCTGATGCTGAGCCTTTACCATTTGCCGCCAGTCATCATCTGTCATTTCCTTTATGTCTGAATTCCAATACTTCCCTTCCTTTTCACTCCAATGATAGAATCCCATAAAGGAGCCATCAATTCGTTTAGATGAACGCGTATCGGAAGAAATAACCTCTAAGTTTTTCTGTAAAATTCTTTTACTCCTTCCAATATTAATTTCAGCCCAAATAATATGGCTACCCGCCTGTTCCTTAGTTGGCCAATTAAACTTTGCAACTCCTACATCATGACCTTTAATCTCAAGCTTTGTTGAATACAATTTCTTTGATGGCTTTATGCTATCAAGAAAAAAACTAACAGACACTATTACTTTTTTTGGGCTGTTATTTTTGATGCCAGTACGGATATCTACCAATATATGGTCAGATACTGGACTTGGGGGGATTAATAAAAGATCAATGGAACTAAGCGGGTCTCCTTTTCCAGTTTCCTGTGCACTTGAAGATGCGAAGCCATTCATCAGGAACAGCAGTATATAGAAAAAATAATAGTGTCTGGTTTTCATGTATTGCAGTGATTTATTTAGTTATACTATTAAAAATTGATCAATAACCCGGATTCTGAATAATTGAACCTCCTGAACGGTCTATCTCTACCTGTGGTATTGGGAACAATTCATTAATGCCCTTTTTGTGAGCAGCACCCTTTCCATTTGAAAATGGCAAAGTTGAATACTTATTCATAGTTTCTACATAGGTATTCCAGCGAATCAAATCATACAAGCGCTGGTATTCCATAGCAAGTTCCACTCTCCTTTCATGTCTAACAGCTTTTCGGAGGTCATCGGCTGGGCTAACCATCTTCAATGGCATATCGGCAATAACACGTATTCGGCTGATCGCTTCCTTATCCTTCCGCGAAGAGAGGCTGGCACGTCTTCTTACTATATTAATATACTCGGCCACTTCAGCTTTATCGCCACCGCTTTCCAAAAGTGCTTCAGCGTACATCAACAAAACATCCGCGTAACGAATGGGATGGAATGTCCATGCATCATCACCCCATCCTGGCCCCCTCCTGGCCTGTATTAAATATGATTTCCTATTATGGTATCCAGTATTGGGGTAAGAAGAAAAATTAAGCACTTCTTGTCCTGATAACCTTGGGAAAACATCGCCAGACTCAATTATTGTATGGAGCAATCGCGGATCCCCCTCTTCAAACTCATTAACCAGATCCTGTGTCGGAGTATCAAAGCCCCATGCTCCAGTGGGTCCCCTGGGAGAAGTATATATAGGTATAAATGAACCATATATTGCCTGACCCCTATTATCACCCCTGATTATTGTAAAAACTGGCTCAGGCAAAAGGTAACTCTCCTTCAGGAAAAGATCCTGGAAATCGGCAGCGAGTGAGTAGGCCTTTGAATCAATTACTTTTTTTGCCGCATCCCTGGCTTTAGCATATAATTGAATATTGTCCTTGGCAAAAAACAGGTGGACACGAGCCTCAAAAGCCCAGATAGCCTCTTTAGTCACACGACCGACTTCACCAGGACTTATACTACTTTTAGATGGCATGCTGGGGTCATTTACTGCAAGGGCTAACTCACGAATAATAAAATCATAAATTTCTTTATCAGAACTACGTTTCAATTTGTTGCTATACTCAACAGTTGGCGTAGTCTCAATTAAGGGAACACCACCAAAAACACGCACAAGATCAAAATACCAAAATGCCCGGAGGAAGCGAATCTCAGACAAATATTGATCCCTTATTCTATTATCCAGCTTATATCCCTGTGCATCAACAAGCTCATTCTTAGGCAGATTATCTAGCGCAAGATTGCAACGACCGATACCAAGATAACAAGCCGTCCAAAAGCTCTGTAAACTTGAGTTACTTGATAATGCCCGACCAAAACCAAGATCTGTTACAAAAGGCCTATCACCAGCATCTGACCCTCCTTTATCGCTATCATCGGTTGCCATGTTCCCAAGATCCGCCCTAGGCGCCTCATAACCATAAAAGTCATTGAATACCTGGTAGCAATAAACCAATGATTTGAAAGCAGCATCAGGGGATTTATAAAAATTCTCTTCGGTTTGTACGCCACGTGGGGGATGTTCCAAAAAATCCTTGCTGCAGGAGCTGATCAAAAACATCACTGCAAACACTATTAACAAGGGAATATTTTTCATGATTTCAGAAGTTAAAATTTTGCATTAATACCAATAGTAATAGTCCTGGCCTGAGGATAAAAGCCCATATCGATACCTGTTTTTTTAGGATCTGCAGAACCGATCTCAGGGTCCAGTCCGGAATATTTGGTGAACGTAAATAAGTTTTGAGCCCCAGCATACAATCTAAGCTGGCTCATAGAAATTCTCTTTAATAATCTGGTTGAAAAGTTGTATCCAAACTGCAGGTTCCTAATCCTTAAGTAGGAACCATCTTCTACGAAATAATCTGATACACTATTATTGAGTCCTTGTTTTTGAGAAATCTTATGAAATCGATCGGTACTTCCTTCTCCGTTCCATGACCGTTTAAGGAAGTCCTTAGGTGCATTATAAAAACCGGTTCCGGACTCAATATCATAAAGCATAATATTCATAACATCATTACCCTGGGAACCTTGCAAAAAAACACTTAAATCAAAGTTCTTGTAAGATAAATTCGTAGTAATTCCATAGACAAAGTCAGGCCAAGGATTACCAATAACCGTACGGTCATTGGCATTGATTACATCATCTCCATTTATATCCTTGAATCTAATGTCTCCAGGTGTAGACACATCCCTTTGCGGACTATTCTCTACCTCTTTCTCATTTTGGAAAATCCCATTAGTCAGATAACCATAATAAAAACCGATGGGCATACCCACTTCTGTTTTCGTCAAAATTTGATTTAGGTGGGCGGTTGTAAATATTGGCTCCCCATTACCAAGCTTTGTTACTTTGTTACGATATGTAGAAATATTAGCGGCAACGCTGTACTTGAGCTTTCCAATTTGATTGTTAAATGTCAGCTCAGCTTCGTAACCTATGTTTTGCATACTGCCGGCATTAGAATATGGCGAATTTGGATAGCCTAATGTAGTTGGCAGGGGAACGGTAATCAGCATGTTATCTACCCTTTTGTCAAAATAATCCAATACCAGGTTAAGTCTACCCTTTAATAAAGTAACATCCAGACCTACATCCAGCTGCTTGGAAGTTTCCCAACGCAAAACTGAATTACCCGCAGCTATACGGCCACCTCCTATTACAGGGGAAGACTCATTACCGAACAAATAACGACCAAATGAATTGCCAAAGGTTGATAAATAAGCGCCTCCTGCTATATTCTGGTTACCTATTACACCATAACTGATCCGAATCTTTCCTTCATTAATATTGGCACTTATAAACTCTGGAATGAAGGCTTCTTCTGTGAATCGCCAGGCGGCTGATACTGATGGGAAGGTCCCCCATCTATAAGCATCGGCGAACCTTGAAGTACCATCACGCCTAATATTTCCACTAATTATATATCTCCCAGCATAATCCAAACTTAGCCTTCCAAAATATGAATTGATAGCGCTTGATGAAGGATAGCCAAAAACTGATGGATTTACGGTCCCAGCATTGATTATTCGCATCTCTTCATCATTGTTAACAATGCCTTGAATAGAAGCACCAAACTGTGAAGACTTGGTTAGTTCAGCTGAAACACCTGCCAAAGCATTAAGGGTTAAATTTTGATACGTCTTTGTGTAATTCAGTGTGTTCTCGAAAACATAATAGTTTGTGTTGTAGGAACTGTTACTAACCTGGTTGAAATTACTGTTATCATATGCATTTAGTGAATACTTTGGAATGAACCCTAAAGAAAATCCCCTGTATACATCAAAACCAAAACGGCTTTGTAGCATTAGACCTTGCACAAGTCGTAGTTCTGCTGTAACTCCTCCTTTAACAGATATCTGATCAAACTTTCCCTGTTTTAAACGGTCTATTTGGGCAATAGGGTTTCGCTTGTTGGAATAAAGAAAACCGGCATATTGAGAGAATGAATTATTCGGCTCATATCCATTCATTATACCTGCTAAAAATCCAGGTAACTCTACAAGGCTGTTTCTAAATACAGGAGTTATAGGGTCACCTGCCATCGCACTAAAAATGGTACCAGTAAAAGGATTGTTCTCATCAACAGCAAGTCTTTTCTCATAAATAATTCCCAGATTGGTACTGATCTTTAAATTTTTGCTTACCTGAGAATTTAAATTGTTACGCCAAGAAATCCGTTCATATTCTGAGCCCTTTATTATTCCTTCCTGATTCATATAGGCAAGGCTACTTAAATAGGAAGCAAGCTTCCCACCTCCACTTACACTAAGATTATAGTTTTGCACAGGTGCTGCATTATTGGTGATCCCAGCCCACCAATCAGTGCCATTGGGCCCTGTTGTTTTTGATACGAAACTCAATATTGAATCAACTCTTTCCTTTGTAGCGAAATCAAATTGTAAAGGAGCGCCAGCATTTATTGCTGCTTTTTGCTTATATTCTATAAACTCTGCTGCATTTAACATTTCAGGCTCCCGCCATGGACTTTGTACACCTATGTAACTATCAAATGAAATGGTTGCTTTCTCATTCTTTGATCCTGATTTAGTGGTAATGATTACCACTCCATTTGAAGCTCTTGCTCCATAAATAGCAGCGACCGAAGCATCTTTATGAATAGCTATTGATTCAATATCGTTTGGATTTAAAAAATTAATTTCATTCTGCGGCAAACCATCTACCACATACAAAGGATCGGTGCTACCATTTATTGACCCAATTCCACGCACCCTTACCACCGAAGGAGCACCAGGACTTCCACTGCTCTGGCTTACAGTTACACCTGCCGCCTTTCCCTGTAAAACATCTGCAGCGCTTCGTACAGGCATATTACTAATCTGATTTCCTTTCACTATTGATACAGCACCAGTAATCTCTTTCTTTGTTACCGATCCATAGCCAACAAAAACCACTTCTTTTAACGTAGCAGAAGTTTCTTTCAAGGTTATGGTTATTTCCTTACCTGGCTCAGCCACCTTCTCCATCGCCTCAAATCCGATCATAGTAAACTCAAGGATAATTTGTTTAGTCTGGTTAGGAATGGAAAAGAAACCTCGTTCATTTGTTACTGTCTTTAGCTGGCTGTTCTTTACGGCTACTGTAACTCCAGCTAGTGGCTTATTCCCGCTCTCTAGTACATATCCACTTACAATTGTGCTCTGAGCAAATGAATATTGACCAGAAGCCAATGAAAGCACAATAAGTAACATGATAATAATGTGAACGCTTTTTATGTTGAAGCGATACTTCATCTTATTAATTATTTGATGGTTAGAAATGATTATTTATAGACCTCAACCTCCCAAAATGAGAAAGAATAGATGGTGCCACGCTTATTCAATACCAGTTTAACATAGCGTGCATCTTTGGGATTAAAACGGTGACTTACATCACCTCCACTACCACTGGTGGTAGAGTAAACTGTGGTATACGCAATATCGTCAGTCGAAACCTGTATAGAATAATCCACCGCAAACGCACCCTCCCATTTAATGTCTACCCTGCTAATTGAACGAATTGAACCCATATCGACCTTCCACCATTGGTTGTCTGCTACTGCACTGAACCAACGGGTAGATAGCTCGCCATCATTGGCCAGTTTCTCAGCATTTCCACCGCCTGAGGAAGTTGCAGGTTTATTCAATGCCATGTTTGCATTCTCGATTGGGGGGGCAGGGGGTATATATTCAAATCCTGCCAACGGTCTTGCCCCTTTTGCATTGGCTACCGATACCTGCCCAGAGGCTCCGTCCCCAACAACAGCCTTTATCAGTTCATCAGATAGTATTGAATACGAAGCAGCTGGCTTATTGCCAAACATCACTTTTGATGCTTCCTTGAAATTGAATCCGTTAATCAAGATGGTATCTCCAGTTTTACCAGTTGACGGGGAAAATGATTTTACCTTGGGAATCAAAGAAACGGAGACTGGAGTCCCCGGATCATAAGGGCTAGCGCCCTTTTCCTTTTGACAGGCTGCCAGCCATATCAATGGCAATAAAGCAAGCAGAAGAACTTTTCTCATGAGATTAGCTTTTGGTTAGAAAAAAAATTAATAGACGTAAGCCTATTTAATTAAAAAATATACTATATGCGTCTAGATAATAATTTTTTTAAATTTAAAAACTTTTTTCAAATCATAGCCTATTTGATAAAAATTTTTCTCATAAACTTATCTAGTAATAAAATATTTTATTTTTCAATCATGAGGATCTCAAAAAGGTGTATTTTAAATAATTGATTTTGAAATAGTTAGAAAAAATGTAATAACCAGAGGAATAAGAGAGGGAATTGAATAGTTAAAAAATTTATTATAATAATTACTTTAATAAATTTTGTTCTGTTTTTATTTAAAGTCAGCCTGGAAAATGATTAATTGTCTTTACTTTTATTGATTGACAAAAATTCTAAATACATGGTAGGAGCAAATACCCTTCTTACTTTGTTCTCGGATGATACAATAACCGGTGTAGCACATAAGAACAAGGCGCTGAAACGACAAATAATGCAGCTACTGGATAGAAAGGGACATTCAACTATTACAGACCTAGCTCAGGAGTTTACAATCAGTGTTCCTAAAATGACTAGCCTTATTAGTGAACTCATTGATTCAGGGATTGTCCAGGATTATGGGAAAACTGAAACCCTTGGCGGAAGAAAGCCCTACCTGTATGGACTAAATGCTAAAGCCGCCTACTTTTTAGGAGTCGATGTTAAAAAAGACTACATTAATATCGGCTTAATGAACTTTAATAAGGAGTTGGTTTCAGTTAGGGAGCGTATTCCATATAACCTTGAGAACTCTCAAGAAGCCCTCCAAAACCTGATTGCCATTATAAGAAAATTCATAGATGACTTCCCACAGTACAAAAATGATCTTCTGGCCCTGGGTGTGAATCTTTCCGGTCGAATTAACCATACAAATGGCTTCAGTTTCAGCTATTTCCACTTTCAAGAAGAGCCTTTGACAGTGGTGCTTGAGAAACAATTAGGCATTCGCACCTTTCTGGAAAACGATGCCAGGGCAAACACCTATGGTGAAATAATGAATATGTCAACGGAAAGGGATAAAAATATTTTGTATATCTTCCTTGACCATGGCATAGGAATGGGCATGTATATCAATGGAAACCTGTATTACGGAAAATCTGGTTACTCAGGCGAACTCGGTCATATTCCAATCTTCGACAATGAGAGAATTTGCCATTGCGGTAAAAAAGGCTGCCTCGAAACAGAAGCTTCCGGTTCTGCACTCCAAAAAGCTTTTAAAGAGAAACTGTTGTCTGGCTCTACGTCATTGATCCTGGATAAGGTAAAAACCATAGAATCTATCCGGCTTCGCCATATTATAGAGGCGGCCAATAACGATGATGTTCTTTCAATTGAACTTATTGGCCATATTGGTGAAAAAATTGGTCGAGCTATTGCGATCGTAATAAATATTTTCAACCCGGATTTGGTAATTCTTGGTGGTACGCTTGCCGAAACCGGGGAAATACTTCGCTTGCCTGTTAAAAGTGCGCTTAGCAAATATTCCCTTAGTCTGGTAAATTCGGATTCCCAGCTGAAAACATCTGTTCTGGGTGAAAAAGCTGGCTATATAGGAGCTTGCCTTATTGCACGTAATAAATTAATCCAAATGGTCTGAAAATCAAGTTGATCATTTAACAAGAACCGATTTTTCAATAAATCAACAAACGATCTTATTGATAATGAAGCTGATATGCTTTCAAATCCCTAAAAACTACATATAAGAGCCGGGTGTAACTCATTTTGGCCATTGAGCCAATTTTATTATTGGGAAATCAGCGTTTCCTACTGACTATTAGGGCAATTAGCAGTTAAGTTCTTAAAATATTATTTTGTTTGAACACATCTTTATTAATAATTGAACAAAGTTTGGTTGAACACATTTAAGTTTTTGTGGCTAATCGATTAAATTAGCCTCCACCAACAAAATCAGTTCATGTCAGCCCATTCTACCATCCTGGAAGTTTTCACCGAGGACAATGCCACCGGGGTTGCCTTAAAGAACAAGGCATTAAAAAGGGCCATTATCAATTACCTCGACCAGCATGGGGAGACCACTATTACGGAACTGACACAGGAACTAAATATCAGTATACCCAAGACCACCAGCCTGATCAATGAGCTGATGGTGGAAGAGCTGATCCGTGACTATGGGAAGATCGATTCAACAGGGGGCAGGAGGGCAAGCCTGTATGGACTGGCACCTGAGGCGGCTTATTTTATTGGAGTAGACATCAAACGCTATTATATCAATATTGGCTTACTGGATTTCAAGAAGAACCTGGTCTCCGTTAACAAACAAATTCCCTACCAGCTGGAGAATACGGAAGAATCCTACCAGGAGCTGCTGAGGATCATCCGCAACTTCATCAATACCATGCCGGTTGCCAAGGAAAAAGTGCTGGCGCTTGGTATCAATATTGCCGGCCGCATCAATACCGCCACCGGTTTCAACTTCAACTTCTTCCATTTCCATGAGGAATCCCTGAGTACTACCCTTGAAAAGGAACTAGGTATCCGCACCTACCTGGAGAATGACGCCCGCTCAGCCGCATTCGGGGAGATGAGCAATGGCGTGGTTACTACTGAAAAGAATGTGTTGTACGTGTACCTCGATTACGGGATTGGAATGGGAATTTTCATTGACGGGAAGCTATACTATGGCAAATCGGGCTATAGTGGTGAGTTCGGGCATATCCCCATTTTCTACAACGAGATCATATGCCATTGCGGAAAGAAGGGCTGCCTGGAGACAGAGGCCTCCGGCCAGGCCCTGGTAAAGCTATTCAGGGAGAAGATCGAACAGGGCTCTTCTTCTGTGCTACTTAAGAAACTGAAAGGAATGGATGAACTTCGGTTACGGGATATCGTTGATGCTGCCCAGAAAGAAGATGTACTTTCCATTGAACTGATTGCCGCCATTGGCGAGAAGATCGGGAAAGCGCTTGCCATCCTCATCAATATCTTCAACCCTGAAATGGTGATACTAGGTGGCACCATGGCCGAAACGGGAGACTATATCAGGCTCCCGATCCGGAGTGCATTGAACAAGTATTCACTTAGCCTGGTGAACAGCGATTCTACCCTTGCCTTGTCTGTATTAGGGGAAGATGCCGGTGTAATCGGCGGATGCCTGATCGCGAGGAGTAAACTGCTCCGGACGATCTAGTATGCTAACACATCCGGTATTGATCAACCAACCTTTGCCAGCAGGTGCTCTTCAATAACTTTTTTAAAAATGTTCTTTGGGAAAGCTCCAGGTTGCATCATGGGCTGTCCTTCAACGGGGATGAAAAGGAGGGTCGGGATGCTCTGGATGCCAAAAGCAGCAGACAATTCCATTTCTTCTTCCGTATCCACTTTATAGATCAGCAACTTGCCGGCATATTCTTCAGAAAGTTCTTCCAAAATGGGGGCTACCATCTTACAGGGACCGCACCAGTCAGCGTAAAAATCAATGATCGCTGGTAATTGGCCCGCATATTTCCACTCCTTTTCCGTATCGTAATTAAAAACTTTCTCCTTAAAATCTGCCGTGGTCATTTTGATCGTCGCCATTTGAAAAATTTTATGCAAAGCTAATCCATAGCCTTCCTTTTGTATGTGAACAATATCACATTTCCCCACCCTGTCCTCCAAGGGCCTGTTGGTCATGGGGCGCAACATTATTTTTATCCCATTGGGGTCCTTCATAGAGGCTACGGTGTGCACACATATATTTTAACCCCAGCGGGGTCTCCCACAGGGGACCCCGATGTATACAAGACGAAATATGTATGCTTTCAACAGCTAAGCTCAACTTCCAACTACCCGTTGGTCATAAGACACAATAGGGGCGACGGGGGTAGTAAATTTTTTTCCTCAGCGGGGTCTCCCAATGGGGACCCCGATGCACACCCACCCTACTATTCATCAGGGTCCCCTCCGGGAGACCCTGATGGGGTTAGAAATTGTTTTCGTTGTTATTATCCGTTTGTCATAAGGCACAACGGGGGCGACGGGGGGTATAAAATCTTATCACCTCATAGGAATTCTCTTCTAAAGTCCCCGATAAATAGCTTTCCTGCTATTCATCAGGGTCCCCTTCGGGAGACCCTGATGGGGTGAAAATTGGATGGGTTCACATTGGCGCAGCCAATGCTTTGCGTTCTCAAAAACCCCTCAAAAGCTTACCCACCCTTTTGCCTGCCCCAACAGCACTGTTGTGGGCGCTCTTTGCGCTAAAAAAATGAAAATTAAACCTCCCTCCATCTATTCATCAGGGTCCCCTTCGGGAGACCCTGATGGGGTGAAGATGGGGTACACGATAGCCCTTTAAGCAGACCCTGATGAGGTGAGTAGATTTGGGATACAGTAGCTTTTCAGGAGAACCCAATGGGAAGGAAAACCATGGACGCCCATATACCATACCCTATTTAAGCATCCTGATTACCTTTTTATGACAAAAACTAACAACTATTAGCCTTACTTTTGCGCCTGATTCAACAAATCACCACGAAATGAAACTGAGTTATCTATCCGAAACCCTGATTGGTTCGGAAATCGTGAAACTGGGTGGCGAGATCCGCGAAAAGATCCGCCAGGGCGAAAAGATCTACAATTTTACTGTAGGGGATTTTGACCCGAAGGTGTTTCCTATTCCGAAGGAATTGGAAAATGAGATCGTTGAAGCCTATCGCCAGCACTTCACCAACTATCCCTCTGCTGAAGGTAATCCCGACCTGCGCGAAGCATTGGCAGCCTTTATCAAGGAATGGGAAGGCCTGGATTACAGTCCGGCTGAATACCTGGTAGCTGCAGGCGGCCGTCCTTTGATCTATGCGCTATTCCGCGCCATCGTGGACCAGGGCGACAAGGTGGTTTATGCCGTTCCTTCCTGGAACAATAACCACTATACCCATTTCGTAGGTGCAGAACATGTGGTGGTAGAAGCCGGCCCCGAAGCCAACTTCATGCCTACTGCTGCCGAACTGGCACCACTGCTGAAAGGTGCAACCCTGCTTGCCCTCTGTTCTCCTCAAAACCCAACCGGTACTGTTTTCAGTAAGGAAGAACTGGAAAAGATCTGTGACCTTGTCCTTGCAGAGAATGCCCGCCGCGGTGAGGGAGAGAAGAAACTCTATGTCATGTATGACCAGATGTACTGGCACCTTACCTACGGTGATATCCAACATTACAACCCGGTTAGCCTGCGTCCTGAAATGCGTCAATACACTGTTTTCATTGACGCGATCAGTAAGGTCTTTGCCGCCACCGGCGTAAGGGTGGGTTGGAGTTTTGGTCCGGCTACCATCATCAATAAGATGAAGGCTATCCTCACCCATGTGGGTGCATGGGCGCCGATGGCAGAGCAAAAGGCTACTGCCAGATTCCTGCACAACAAACCCGCGATCTCCAACTACCTCAGCCAGTTCAAAACAGCAGTGGAAGACCGTTTGCGTGGTATCTACAATGGCCTGATGACGTTGAAGGCAGAAGGCTTGAACGTTGATGCCATTGCCCCACAGGCTGCCATTTACCTCACCATCAAGATCGACCTGGTTGGTAAGCATACAGCAGATGGAAAGTTGCTGGCAACACAGGCTGATGTATCTGATTACCTGTTGAATGAGGCCAAGCTGGCAGTTGTTCCTTTCTACGCTTTTGGTGCGGCAAAGAATTCACCCTGGTACCGTTTGAGTGTTGGAACCTGCAAGCAGGAAGACATAGACGGCATGCTGCAATTGTTGAAGGCAGCATTGGTGAAATTGAAATAACCGTGAAGTATAAATAAAAAAACCCGTCCCAAACAGGACGGGTTTTTTATTGGAAGTGCGTTTTTAGTTCTTGTTGTTAAAGAAGATGAATGGCTTCTCTCCTTCATTGATGTAGCGAATCACTTTCCGCCCATCTGTATGGATCTTATACCTGTTCATATCTATGATCTCATAGACACAGGAGAAGGTCCTGGAAGTTTCCACCTCCATCAATAACCTGTGCAACTGGGCTATCTCCAGCTCCATTGCTTCCTCATCATAGCGATGATTCTTAACCAGTACAAGCAAATCGCGGTTAGGCGCTTTCATGTCATTAGATTTTAATACCCTACATAGCCTTTATGAAGGTTACAGCCACAGCCCTTTCCGGACCTACCGCTACTCGCGCATCCGACTGCTATGCTACTAATCAGCAGGATAAAGGCGATGTACCTTACTGTCTTCTTCATAGATTTGATTTCTAATTTAAACAGTTTTTCCGGAAAAAAATTATGTGTGAATAACCCTATTTTAAAAAATATCCTCAATATTCAACAAAACTCCAGGGTTTTGGTTGCACCGTTGGATTGGGGATTAGGGCATGCCACACGTTGTATTCCGATCATCCGGTTCCTTACCAGCGAAATAAAATGCCAGGTGATCCTGGCCGCCAACGGTCCCCAAAGGGCTTTGCTGGCTGAATCCTTTCCCGGACTGAAGATTCTGGAGATCCCTGATTACAAGGTTAGTTACAGCAAAAAACGGACCGCAACCATCCTCAAACTCTCCGCAAGTGTCCCATCCATCCTTCGCGCCATCCGGAGGGAACACGCATGGCTAAGAACTGTTGTGACCAGTCACGGTATCGATGTGGTGATCAGTGACAACCGCTATGGACTTTTCCATCCCGGCATTCCCTGCCATTTCATCACCCATCAATTGCTGGTCAAAACCCCATTGGGGCCATGGGCTGACCGCTTGCTGCAAAAGCAATTGTACCGGTTCATCAACAGGTTCAGCTCCTGCTGGGTGCCTGATGACCCCGTTTATCCGGGCCTGGCCGGTGAATTGTCGCACCCTGCGAAATTGCCCTCCGTACCCATACATTACCTTGGCCCCCTGAGCAGGATCCAACCCGGATCGTTCGTCCATCCACCCAAGCCTTCTATCGACCTGTTGGTATTGCTTTCGGGCCCTGAACCCCAGCGCAGTCTGCTCGAGGACCAGGTGCTCAAGGAACTGAAGAAATTACCCGGATTGAAAGTTGTTCTGGTGCGCGGCCTGCCCGGCACCAGCCAAATTCCGCCCACCGGCCCCGATATCCAGGTATTCAACCACCTGGCCACCCCAGCTTTGATTGGGGAAATAGCCAATGCCAGGAGTATAGTAAGCCGAAGCGGCTATAGCACCATCATGGACCTACTGCCACTAGGAAAGGATTGCATCATGGTTCCCACCCCTGGCCAAACCGAGCAGGAATACCTGGCCAAACTTCATAGTTCAACAGGTCGTATCAGGAGTTTCCACCAGGATCAATTAGACCTGGTAAGTCTGTTCGGTTCCTGACCATCTCGCTCAAGGGGCAGTGGTTGAATCCGCTTTCGCCTACCTTTGCGGCAAAAAATTGGAACGCGATCTTAAACCCCATCTGGCTGTCCTGGCAGCCAACGTATTCTTCGGTATCAATTTCAGTGCGGTCCAGCATATCACCAGGGGATTTATCCAGCCCTTCGGCCTGAATATGATAAGGGTGGGTATTTGCGTGATCCTTTTCTGGCTGCTCCTTTTATTCTATCCATCCAAGGCCGGGATAAGGAAGGAGCATTTCCCAAGGTTCTTTTTATGCAGCCTCACGGGGGTGGTCATCAACCAACTGCTCTTCATCAAGGGTTTATCCATGACACTCAGTATCCACGCGGCCCTGCTGATCCTGGTTACCCCCATATTCATCACCTTCGTGGCCGCATGGCTAGACAAGGAGTCGCTAACAATTTGGAAGATCCTGGGATTATCCCTCGGTATCGGGGGTGCTGCCTTACTGGTAGCCGGCAAAGAGTCAAAGGGGGGTGGTAATAATATCCTGGTCGGTAATATACTCATCATTATCAATGCTATTTCCTATGCCTTCTATTTTGCACTGGTCAAACCGCTGATGAAGGCCTACCGCCCAACCCATGTGATCAGGTGGGTATTCACCCTTGGCCTTCCATTCATGGTCTTCTTTGGCTGGGAAGAATTCAAGGCAGTGCAATGGAGTGGCTTCCAGGAAAAGGAATGGGCAGCCTTAGCCCTGATCGTATTGGGCGCAACCTTCTTCGCTTACCTTTTCAATATTTATGGCATCAGCAAGCTGGGGGCCGGCATTACCGGTAGCTATATTTATACCCAGCCCATCTTCGCCACCATCATCGCCGTGTTTTTCCTGGGCGAACACCTGACCTGGCCTAAGGTTTTGGCGGCCTTGCTGATCGTCAGCGGAGTTTGGTTAGTGGGAAAGAAAACCGGCAACCAGCGTGTATGAGGTTATCCGGATGCTTCACCTGCAGTATGTGAGCACTGCGTCAGTAAGATAGGGATATCAGTCCTTGCCGATTTTGGGGGAATCAAAAAACCAGAACTCCTTTTTCGCAGTATCGAAATCCTTCCAGTGTTTGGCATCCACCTTCAGCGCATAGATAGCGCAGGTAGGCATATCATCAATGCGGGTGTTGGTAAGCTGGTTCACAAACTCAGTGATGCCTGGATTATGCCCGAAGATGATGATGGTATCATTTTCGTCATCCACCTCACTGATAACATTAGCATATACATGGGGAGGGGCATGGTATAACTCGTCCTTGAGGACCAGTTCTTTGAGCGGCCTGTCATAGGCCTTAACAAAATGGGTGGCTGTTTCAACGGCTCTTTTGGCCGTACTGGTGATAAAGAGGTCGATCTTGATATCGCGTTTAAGCAAGCGATGCGCCATTTCTGGCGCATTTCGCTGCCCACGATCATTTAACGGACGATCGAAGTCCGAAATCGTTAAGTCACCCCAGCTACTTTTTGCATGACGAACAAGTAACAACTTTTTCATATGTCAAAGGTAACTGGTAATCAGTGAATCCTTAACCGAAATCAATAAGGTACCAAATTAGAGCTGACTTCTTTAGAGCGGTCACTCATAGGTTGGAAATTAAAAACGGACGGTGCTGTTATCTTGCAAATATGTTGCCAGAACTTAGCGGTAATCGGAAAATTTTACCCTGAATTCTTCAACAATTGACCACAATCAATAACCTCTAACATTCTTACCCTCCATATAATTAAGGAAGGCATTATTAACCACCCTGTTTCCTCCCGGGGTGGGATAGTTACCTGTAAAGTACCAATCGCCGGTATTGGTGGGACAGGCGGAATGCAGTGATTCGATGGTCTGGAAAATCACTTCTACCTCGAAGTCGATATCGGGCGGTGTGATCAGTTCCGCAACCTTTGCAGCGATCTGTTCTGCTGTAAAGGGCTTGTAGATCTCTTTCACCAGGTTTCGGGTATGCAATTGGCCTGCACGGGCCAGTTCCTTACATTCTTCGTGGAGCTGTTGCAGTTGCCCCTCCATCCCATTGTCCTTCAGCAGGGCAATGGCTGCACGGAAGGCAATAAAATCGCCCAGCTTACTCATATCAATGCCATAACAATCAGGGTACCTGATCTGGGGGGCGGAGGATACGATTATGATCTTTTTGGGTTTGAGACGACCCAGCATCCTCACAATGCTTTCCTTCAGTGTGGTACCACGAACGATCGAGTCATCGATCACCACCAGGGTATCAGTATGCTTGTTTACTGTACCATAGGTGATATCATAAACGTGCTGCACCATCTCATTACGGCTGGCATCTTCCGTAATGAAGGTCCTCATCTTCACATCCTTGATAGCGATCTTTTCCACCCTGATCCTGCGGTTGACCATCTCGGCCAGTTTCTCTTCATCAAAATCCTTGTCCCATGACATGATCCGCTGGATCTTGATTGTATTAAGGTAATCCTCCATACCCTTCAGCAGGCCGTAGAAGGCAACTTCCGCCGTATTGGGAATGAAGGAAAAAATGGTATTCTTTAAATCGTAGTTGATGGATTTCAATACCGCATCGCTGAGATTATAACCCAGTTGGCTGCGTTCACGGTAGATCTTTTCGTCATTTCCCCTGGAGAAATAGATCCTTTCGAAACTACAGGCCCTCCTTTCCTTTGGCTCCAGGATCTGCTCTATACTATAACTACCATCAGCCCGTACAATCAATGCATGGCCTGGCATCAGTTCCTTCACTTCATTCTCGCCAACATTAAAGGAGGTACGAATGGCCGCACGCTCGGAAGCGGCAACGATCACATCCTCATTGACATAGTAATAAGATGGCCTGATACCATGGGCATCCCGCATCACAAAGCTGTCGCCATTGCCTACGAGACCACCTATATGGTAACCGCCGTCAAATAGCTTTGCAGACCTTTTCAATACGTTGGCGATATCCAGGTTGCCGGGGTTCTGCTCGTCTTCCTGCACCAGGAAATGGTGTACGACCTCCATCATGGCAGCGAGATCACTCTGTCGCTGGAATACACCGGGGTCAATATTCACCAGGCTGAACAGTTCTTCCGTATTCACCAGGTTAAAGTTGCCGGCCAGGGCCAGGTTCCTTGCCTGGATCGTATTTCTTTTGATAAAGGGGTGGCAGAATTCCACATTGTTCTTACCCTGGGTGCCGTAGCGAAGATGGCCCAGGAGAAGTTCGCCCATGAAGCGAACATGGCCTTTCAGCAAACCGGGGTGTTTCTTGATATCTGGTTGGTACTTCTCCAGTTCCTGTACTTCTTCACCAACCTGCTTAAAAATGTCCGCAATGGCCTGGGTAGCATTGCTTCTCAGCCTGTGAAGGAAAGGGTAACCGGGCTCTACGTTCAATTTCACCGCCGCGATACCGGCTCCATCCTGGCCGCGGTTGTGTTGTTTTTCCATAAGCAGGTACAGCTTGTTGAGCCCATACATCACCGTACCATATTCCTGCAAATAATATGAAAAAGGCTTGCGTAAACGAATGAAGGCAAGGCCACATTCGTGTTTGATTGCGTCGCTCATGGTAACAATTGAAGGCGCAAAGTTAGGACGAATTCAGGAAAATGGTGGCAAAGGATTGTTAACCCGGTGGCCCCAAAAACCGCCCGGGGGTTTAACACTTGGTTTACGGTTAACTACCATGTAGTTAGGCTTCGCTAAATTCAATCATACAAATTTTCGCTAATTTGTTCATCAAACCACCTCCATGCGGACCTGCCTTTTAGTTTCTTCCGCCCTGATCGCCGGTTTTTTTTGCATGAGCCAACCGGCACCTTCACCCCAAAAAAAGGTGAAGCAATACCCGCTTTTTGAAAGCGATAGTATCCTTAACCTGGAGATCAGGGGAAATCTAAGGTCCGTGATGCGCGACAGGGAAGATGATGCCGAGTACCACTATGTCGACCTATTGGCACCGGACACTGCGGGCAACATGGAAGCAACCAGGATCAGGGTAAGGAGCAGGGGTAATTTCCGGCGAAGCAGGGCGAATTGTGAATACCCACCCCTTTGGATCAACCTGCCCAAGGACAGTATTTCCCCCTCCAGCATATTTGCGAACCTGAACAAGGTCAAGCTGGTCATGCCATGTACCGATCCGGAATACATTGTCAGGGAGTATATGGTCTATAAGGTCTACAATCTTTTCACCCCCTACAGCTTCCGGGCAAGGTTGGTGAACATTACTTTCCGCGACTCTTCCAGGCTGGACAAGCCGGACAGGTTCTATGGTATCCTCCTTGAGCCGGAAGAAATAATGGCGAAGCGCAATGGTTTTGACCTATACGAGAAAAAGGGGGTTAATTCCAGCTATATCGTTCCCTCCGAATTCCATAGGATGGCCGTTTTCCAATTCTTTGCCGGCAATACCGACTGGTCCCTTCCCTTCCTGCACAACATCAAACTCATGGGTAACGATACAACCCTTCCACCGATCCCAGTCCCCTACGATTTCGATCATACCGGACTGGTCAATGCATCTTATGCCTACCCGGCCGAAGAGCTGAGGCTCCCATCGGTAAGGGTGAGAAGGTACAGGGGCTATTGCCTGGACGATTATGCTAAGGACCTGGCTCCCGTTTTTGCAATGTTCAAGGAAAAAAGAGCTCAGGTAGAGGCCCTTTACCAAAACCAGCCGGGCCTTTCCGATAATTACATCAAATCAACCCTTCGATTCATTGATGATTTCTACAAATTGATCGACAATCCTAAAAAGGCAAAGATGGAATTCAATTATCCCTGCGCCCACAAGGACGGTGGCGAGGTCCAGATCAAGGGAATGAACAACTGATAGCTCGTTACTTTTTGTTGGTGACGATCAGGAAGATGCTCAATAATGAAAGGAAGAAGCTGATCAATGATAAACCAAAGCTCCACCAATAGGTAACGATGCGGTAACGGGTGAATTTAAGCCGGGCCTCACGTAACTCCTCCCTCATTTGCAGTTCATGGGCACTATGATTGGAGCCATGATGGCTATGTTCATGGTGTTCCTTTTGCTTTCTTTCGCCGCCCTTCAGGAATTCCATATAACCACCATGCGACATCCAGTAACGGCCATAATTGGTGATCTGCACTTGTGTCCGCTGGGCATCATTAAAATGCAGCAGTTTTTCCTCCACCAGTTCATCCACCAATGATTTGGTGGAGCGGAAAGCCTCAGAATCCTGACCCCATTTTTCAAGGGCAAGGTCATATACCGGCAAGGGACTATTGGCATAGGCAGCTTGCAACAACTCTTCCAGCAGTAGTTCTCGGTTCATTTGGCAATGGTTGTTATTAAGGTACGACTATTCGGTCGTTTTCGGTTCATAGGGCCCGGAACTTATGTAAGCCCGGGTTTTATCACCCCATTCTTAAAATTCATTTCCCGGAAGGACCTTTTTACGTTTATTTGCGCAAAAAGCGACATGGAATTAACTGGCAAACTCGTTCAGCTGTTACCGGTTCAGACAGGGCAGGGCAAGAACGGAACATGGAAAAAACAGGAATTCATCATTGAATATGGCGATAGCTATCCAAAGAAAGTCTGTATAGAAATATGGGGCGATAAGATCGATATGAACCAGTTCAGGCCTGGCGAAAACATCCAGGTTTCATTCGATGTGGAAAGCAGGGAATACAATGGTCGCTGGTATACCGGCGTGAAAGCCTGGAAGGTTGTGGGTCAGGGTGCCGGCAGTGCTGCGCCTCCACCGCCAGGTCCGATTGATTCCTTCCCCGATGAAGATCTCCCCTTCTGATAAGGAAAGAAAGAGGAATGGTCTGCGCCATTCCTCTTTTAGTTTAATCCTCCCCAGGATCTAAATTTTTACGGTACTGGTGATCTGGTCAGGAAGGTCCTTATTCCTTTGCTCAAGGAGTATGGCCTGGTCTTCAACATGCTTTAAGGCTTCCTGTGCAGAAGCCAGGTAATCATTTGTGCGGGAATGGGTGAATAAACTATCACCATAGATCGTCAACCTTATCTCACAGATCTTGTCCTCAGCAAGGTCGGTTGCTGAATCCTCCCTAAGGATCACTTCTATCCTGGATATGGTCTTATGCCTTTGCGACAATTTTATCATTGACTGCTTCAGGTGCTGGACAACATGGTCCTGGACTCCTTCATGCGGGGTATGCAACTCTATGGTCATGGCAAACTATTTAAGCTTTACTTGAAATACCTACATCAAAAATCCTCCATCTACCGGTAAGGCTACACCGGTAACAAAACTGGCCGCATCCGAACAGAGCCAGCAAACGGATTCCGCTATTTCTTTGGGTTCGCCCATCCTGCCAATGGGCTCCATCGCTACATAAGCAGCTAACTTTTCCGGATCGCCACCGGTGGCCCTTTCGATCATTGGCGTATGAATCACTCCCGGACAAACCGCGTTAATGCGGATCGCTTTCTTTGCATTTTCAATAGCGGCAGACTTGGTCAATCCAATTACGCCATGTTTACTGGCCGTATAGGCGGGAAGGTTAGCAAAGCCTTTTAAGCCAGCTACAGAAGAACAGTTCACGATCACACCGGATCCCTGCTTATGCATCTGGATCAACTCGTGCTTCATGCAGAGAAATACCCCTTTGAGGTTGATGGCAATGGTGGTATCAAAATTGCGCTCGGTACACTGGTCGGTAGAGGCCATTTCCCCTTCAATACCGGCATTATTATAGGCAAAATCCAGCCGGCCATAAGTTTCAACGATCAGGCGAATCAGTTGCACAACCTGTTCTTCTGAGGATACATCACATTTGACGAACCTGCCTTTAGCGCCAGCCTCCTGTACCTGTCTGAGGGTTTGCTGCTGGGGGTCTTCTACCTTGTCAGCAATGACCACCGTTGCACCTCGACTGGCAAAAGCGATGGCTGTTGCCTGTCCGATACCATAGCTGCCACCGGTAACCAATACCACTTTGCCCTGGAAATCCTTGTTCATAACAATCGTTTACAGGATAAAGCTAATGTAGTCCCATACCAGGGAAATTGATATTAATCAGGAGGCGGACTGATACTGGTTCAGATCACGTCATCCAACAAGAAAAGCAAGTGTTCATATGGTTTGCCAGACGCATGTTCCAATGCCATTTCACAAGTCAGGCCGGTACTGTAACAAGACCCTGCCCCTTTCGGGAGCTCAGCTACCTCTTCCTTCGTAGCGCCATTGGTCAGCTCAGGGAACAGGAAGCCCCTGTCACCCGCCATCCCGCAACATCCCGCGTGAACGGGAACCACTACCTGATCGGCGCAGGCCGCTGCAACTTTCTGCAAGGATGACCCCAGCAGCAATTTGCTGGTGGAACAGGTCGGATGCAGCACTACTTCTTTTCGCTTGTCCTTTACTGTTATTCTGGGAACGATCTCTTTTTCAAGGTACTGGATAATATCCATCCACCTGAGCCTTGAAAACTTCTCCTTGTATTCAGCAGAAAAATAGTCTGCATTGTGCAGCAGGGTATAGGTACAGGAGGTAAAATCACATACCACCGGCAACCTGCCGTTATCGGTCCAGCGCAACAAAGCATCAATGGTCTTCTCTTCCATCATGCCTGCCGCTTTCTTGAAACCCTTGCTGCTGAAAGGCTGGCCACAGCAATGGCCCTGGATATCACGGGGCAATAACACCTCCATGCCGGCAGCGCGGCTCACCCTGATGAAGCTTTCCTGCAACGAACGCCCGTTGCGGTTACCCATCACCCTGTGAATGCAGGCGGTAAAATAAACGACCTGGGGGTGGGAGGGTTCACTGACCAGTTGTTTGGGGGCAGCACCTATCTCATCCCACCATTGGGGTACTGCCGCATCCTTTGGAAGCACCCGCTTGACCATGCCCGTCATCTTTCCCATGAAGGATGGCCCAAACACCTTGTTCAATCCCACGCCCGCCCTTACGAGTCCACGGGTCATCGTTTCGGTGAGGGAGAAGTTCCTTGACAGGAAGTTGGCAACGCCATTGGAAAAGCTTCCATGCTGTTCCCTTCGCAGCCTTTTGACCAGTTCCCCAGTGTTGATGGATACCGGGCAGTCTGATTGACAAAGGCCATCGGTAGCACAGGTATCCAGGCCTGCATACTGGTATTCTTTCAACAACTGGCGATGATCCTTTTCATTTCCCTGCCTACGGAAAAGTTGCAGTTGCCGCCTTACCTGGATGCGCTGTCGGGGTGTAAGTGTAACGTCCTTACTTGGACAATGGTGCTCACAAAAGCCACATTCAATGCACTTATCCACTTCCGCCTCTACCGAAGGCATTTGTTTGAGGTTTTGGATATGGGCTTCTGCAGACTGGTTGATGATCACTCCGGGGTTCAGGAGATGCCCGGGGTCAACACAGGCTTTCAGTTCCTTCATGATGGCATAAGCCTCCCCACCCCATTCCGCTTCCACGAATGGCGCCATATTACGGCCGGTACCATGCTCGGCTTTCAAGGCGCCGTCATATTTTTTCAATACCAGTTCAACCAGGGCGCGGATGAACCTATCATAACGGTCTATCTCCTTTTGTTCTTCCAGCAACTGGGTCACCACAAAATGCAGATTCCCATCCTTGGCATGGCCAAAAATGATGGCATTATCGTAGCCAAAGTCCCTGAACAACTGCTGCAGGTCAATGACCGCATCGGCAAGCTGTTCAACCGGGAAGGCAATATCCTCGAGGATCACTGTTGTTCCACTGGCCCTTACCGCACCTACACTGGGGAACATCCCCTTCCTGATCTTCCAGTAGAACTCCCGGGTATAGGGATCACGGGTAAAATCTGCAGCGTGCAGTAATGGCAATTCTTGTAACAAAGGTTGAACGGCAGCAAGCTGTTTTTCCAACTCTTCCGGACTGGAGGCCTGGTATTCACACAGGATACCCGCAGCAGATTCCGGCAATTCACGGAAAAAGGCAGGCAAGCCCTTTAGGTTCTCCACCGACCTCAGGGAGGCCCTGTCCATTAATTCCAACACTGCCGCACCGCTATCCTTTAGTGGGGTAATGGCAGCACAGGCACTCCGGATGGTATCGAAATACAAAATGGCAGTGGCATTGTGAACCGGGTTGGGAATGGTATGCAGCACCGCTTCCGCAATAAAGCCCAATGTGCCTTCAGCCCCAATGAGGAGGTGGGCAAAAATATCGAGGGGGTGGAGGTAATCTACAAGCGCATTAAGGCTATAGCCTACCGTATTCTTAGTGCGGTACTTTTTCCTGATCCTTTCTTCCAGTAAGGGATTGGCGGCGATCCTTTCCCTTAACCCGACCAGCTTATCATGCAGGACCTTCTCTTCCTTCTCAAATCGCGCATAGTCGTCGGTGTTAGCCGTATCGAAACAATTCCCATCCGGCAGCACAAACCTTAGGGAAGCCAGGGTATGGTAAGAGTTATAGGCCACCCCGCAACACATTCCAGATGCGTTATTGGAAAGTATCCCACCCATCATGGCCGCGTTGATGGATGAGGGATCCGGGCCGATCTTGGTTTGCCATGACTTCAGGTAGGTATTCACCATGGCGCCTGTCACCCCTGGTTCCACCCTCACTTTCCTTCCCTGTTCCAGAGGCTCCACCTTCCGCCAATGCTTGCTCAGGTCAACCAGGATGCCATCGGTAATACTCTGGCCCGACAAGCTGGTGCCCCCTGCCCGGAAGCAGAGTGGGATCTGCTGCTCCCTGGAGATCCTGAACAATTCCCTGACCTCGTCCACCCCAACCGGCTGCACAACAGCCTTGGGTATCAGGTGGTAGAAGCCTGCATCATTGGCATAGGCGATCCTGTCTACTAAACTGGTCTTTACCCTTTCCTGCGGTAAGATCCGGGCTAAATAATCTTCTGGTTTCATCTGCATTGCTTGTCGTTCCCAAAAATACAAGAGCCCCGCCAAATAGCGGGGCCTCTTAATTATTTGTGATGACCGATCCTCACTTATTCCCTTTCAGGTATTTATCCAGGAAGGCCAGGGTTACCTCAGCAGCCTTGATCTGGTTGGCCCTTTTCACAAACCCATGGCCCTCATCAGGAAATAATACATATTCCACCGGAACCCCATTCTTCTTCGCGCCCGCTACTATCTCATCGCTTTCCACCTGCAGCACCCTGGGATCATTTGAACCCTGCAACACCAATAAAGGCGTCTTGATCTTTTCGGTATTGAACAGTGGTGAGATACTCTTCAGCCGAACACTGTCTTCCGTCGAAGGGTCCCCCATTTCATCATACAGGGCCTTGCGGAAAGTTTCCCAATAAGGAGGAATGCTCCTTAAGGTGCGGATCCAGTTCGTTACCCCATACAGGTTCACCCCAACAGCAAACTCCTGCGGGTACTGGATGATGCCGGCCAGGCACATGAAGCCGCCATAGCTTCCGCCATAGATGCCGATCTTATTGGCATCGATATAATCCTGGGAGTTCAGCCATTTCTTACCCCATACACAGTCCTTCAGGTCCTTATCCCCATGGTTCTGGTTATCCATTTTGTAGAAAGTCTTGCCATAACCACTGCTGCCACGGTTATTGACGGCAAGGATTGCATAGCCATGGTTCACGAAATACTGGATGGCCTGGGAGTACCCGGCACGGCTTTGACCACCCGGACCGCCATGCACCCATACCAATGCCGGCACTTTGTTTTGCTTGCTTGCCTGGTGGGGTTTGTAATAGATGGCGGGAATCTCTACGCCATCGAAAGACTTGAAGCGAACCACCTGGGCATCCACCAGGTCAGCCGGGTTGATTTCCGGATTCAGTGCCCTGGTCAACTGTTGCAACTTACCTGTTGCTGGTTCATAGTACCAGATATCATTAGGGCTCCTGTCGCCGCCAACATACAACAACATCTTGTTCTCACTGGGGGAGAAGCTGATATTCTGGATGGTTCCTTCATTCAGGGCTGGCAAACTGATCTCCTTGCCAGACTTATGGTCAAATACCATGACCTTATTCCTGCCATCCTCATTGAGGGTGATCACGTGGTACTTGCCATTCATGGTAATATAGAAACCTGCCACATCCCAGTTGGCTGAAAAGTATTTTGATCTTTTACCGGACGCCATATCGTATTTCACCAGGTAAGCGTATTCATTGCCTTCATTGGTGATATAATAGAAGGCTGAATTATCGATTTCAAATCCACCTGAGTAGTAATTAGCAATGCCCGTATCAGCAGAGAGTTTTACCTCCGTACCAGATTTAAGGTCGGCCAGGTAAAGTTCACTTTTATCCGTAGTGATGGGTTGGCTAAGTGCGAGGTATTGTTCGTTCGGACTGAGGTCACCGGGAGTAAGCGCTTTTTCATTCTTGTATAGAAGGACGGGCTGCCAATTGCTACGGTCCATCTTGTAAACATCAAACATCCTTGGGTCGCGGACATTAGAGGAATAATAGAAGGTAGTCCCCTCCCTGTTCCAACCATTGAAATCCGCTTTCTCCTTCTCCCCGGGCGTCAGGTCTTTTATTTTCCCGTCAGCGCTTTGGAGGTAAATATGGCTGTTCTCATTACCACCCTGGTCAGCGGTGTACAGGAAGTCGTTGGAACCGGGAAGATACCCCAGTGAAAAGAAGGACTCTTTTGCCGATTGGGTCAGGGGCTGGATTGCCTTGGTAGACAGGTCAATGGAGTACAGGTTAAAAATACCTGTACCATTATGGTTCAGGATGATCTTCTGCTCATCCTTGTGAAAACTTGCACCTCCATAGCTAACGGTCTTGTAGAACTGTTCTATGGTGTATTGCTTTACCTTGGACGCCGTTGATCGCTGCTGGGCCGTTCCGATTATCGGAATAAGGAGAAGGAGTAAGGGAGAAATGCGCATTTGACTGGTATTTAGTGATACTTAAAATACGCATAAAGTCTAATATGAGAAAAGGACCTTACTGGTCCTTTTTCTCCTGGTATTTCTTTTCTGTTTCTTTTGCTTTCTCAAAATCCAGTATTACCCCATTGATGCAATACCTCAATCCGGTTGGCGGGGGGCCGTCCTCAAACACATGGCCCAGGTGGGCCTTGCACCGGCCGCACATCACTTCTGTCCTGTTCATGCCATGGGAATGATCCGGGGCATAAATGATGCTTCCTTTGGTTATGGGCTGGTAAAAACTGGGCCAACCACAGCCACTGTCAAATTTGGTATCGCTTTTGAACAAAGGGTTACCGCAGGCGGCACAGTAATAGGTACCCACCTCCTTAAAATCTTCAAACTTGCTGGTCCAGGGACGTTCCGTTCCTTTCATCCTGGCAATATAATACACCTCTTCCGGAAGGATCTTCTTCCATTCCGCTTCACTCAGGTTTACCTTTTCATTGGCTGTCCGGGAATAGACCGGATTGGGTTTTGAACTATCCATTGTTGTGCTTTCTTTTTTGGGAGGATGCTGGGAGAAACTACAATGCTGCAGGCTCATGACCAGCAGCAGGAAAAACAGTTTATGGACGATTTTTCTCATGTTTAAATAACAACGCCATTGCTGCCTTGGTTGTGTTTACTTGTTATTGAATTACAAAAAGCAGGCCCGACCCATGTTGTTTTTCGATAATATCTAATTACTGAACCCAATTTATCGAGCATTTTTAACTCCCATGCATTAAATTTGACGTTCACAAGGTTAGCAAGCAATCATGTTCAATTTAATTTTATTTGGTCCTCCCGGTAGTGGGAAGGGCACTCAATCGGAGCGCCTCATTGCGCAATATGGCCTGAAACACCTGTCTACTGGTGACCTGCTACGCAGCGAAATTGCCCACCAAACCCAGTTGGGATTGGAAGCCAAAGCTTTTATGGACCGCGGTGAGCTGGTACCCGATGAAGTAGTTATTGGAATGATCCGCAGCGCGCTGGATGCCAATCCACAAGCCAAGGGCTTTCTCTTTGACGGCTTTCCGCGTACCCAGGCACAGAGTGAAGCACTGGATGCCTTGCTGGCCCAACGCAATGAAGCCATTAACGTGGTATTGGCACTCGAAGTAAGCGAGGAGGAACTGGTGAAGCGCTTGCTCAACAGGGGACTGACCAGTGGCAGGAGCGATGATACCAATGAAGAAGTAATCCGGGCAAGGATCGTGGAATACCACAAGAAGACTTCAGCAGTTGCCGATCATTATCGCAAGTTCGATAAAGTGGTTATGATCAAAGGGGAAGGCAGCATTGACGATATCTTCAATGCCCTATGTGCTGAGATCAACAAGCGCCAGGCAGCTTAACAAGAATAATGATTGTATACAACGATCCCGTATCTTCAGGTACGGGATTTTTATTGCCCTTTTCATATGGACCAGTCAAAATTGGATTTTCTGCAAAAGGATTTCATTGCCAAATTAAAAAGCCTGCAAGCCGATGCGGCAGGTAGTTGGGGCCGCATGAATGGCCAGCAGATGGTAGAGCACTTTATTGATGCGGTTGAATTGGCCTATGGAAAGATTCCTGCCAGGCTGCTCACTCCCCCTGAAAACCTCGGGAAGATGCAGGCCTTTGTCCTTAGCGATATACCCTTCAAGGAGAATACCAAAAACCCATTGATGGGGGAAACCCCTGCACCCCTGAAATACCCTGATATGGCCACCGCCGTCGCAAAACTGGAAGGGGCATTAAAGGAACTGGTCGCCACCTTTACCGCAGAACCAGGAAAAAAGGCCATGAACCCATTTTTCGGTGAATTGGATTTTGCAGGACAAGTCCATTTGCTTCACAAGCATGCCATTCATCACCTCACCCAATTCAAGCTTTATCCTTGATCGAGTCATCTGGAAAACTACCGTACCGCCTTGCTTTTCGTTGTTTAAACAAACAAAAAAAACTTCAGGAAACTTGCATCTAATGGTTTTCCATTATAATTTAGCTTTCTCCCTCCTTTAAAAACCGCGCCTTAAAGACAGTATCCACCACAACACATTTTTAACTGTCAAATTATTACCGATCATGAAAAGAGTATTACTATCTGTTGCCACCCTGGCAATTGGAGCCATCGTTTTCGTAGCCTGCCAAAAGCAAGTTAAGCCCAGTGAAACCGTAGATAACAACCAGGCCATTGTTACCCTGGATGCGGAAAGATCCTACATTATCCCCAGCCATCCTGATTGTAAGAGCCCTTATGAAGTTGTACTGGATGTGAACGGCAATGGAGATGGTACTTACACCTGGATCTGGAAATGGACCAATAATAATCCGGGCAACGGAAAGAATGGTACCGCCCAGGACCTGAGCCATTGGGGGCTTAAGCTGGAAGCTTGCGTAGATGATCCCAATAACGGCGCCAAGTTTGAACATATTGTAAGTGCAGCCTACAGCTATGATGGTGTGAATTGGACCGAGTTCACTCCCAGCTACAAGCCAGATCCAAGTATTGCGAACACCTGTGGCTTTACTACCCCCGATATCCTGAAGTTTGATGCAGGTACTAGTGGTAGCACACCTTCTTACTATAAGTTGGTTGTAAATAAGAAATTCTCTGTTAACCGCTTCTCCAAGGCTTATTATAAGTCTGGCCGCAATACCGGTTGCGGAGAAATTTGTATCCCCAGCTTCTGCTGTATCTGTGAGCACTAAAATTCCTCTTAAAACAGCATAATAAAAGGGCCGCCCTGAGTTGGGCGGCCCTTTTCAATTTATTCCTGAATCTTATTTCTTCATTACAGAGTCTGCGAACCTTAAACTTTCCAGTATTGAGTTCTTTACTTTTTCAACCTTCTCCTGTTCTACTTTGAGGTAGTTCAACCTGGACTCCAGGTCCTCCTTTGATGAGTCAGGATTAAACTCTTCCATCCAGGTATTCATACTATATTCAGCGTAATTGAGTGCTTCCTGCACATCCATCAATGCCTGCTGCTGTTGTTCAATTGCAGGTGTCAATTTCAGCTTGTTCAGGCTGTCGAGTGCCTGCTGTGCTCTCTTTTGAAGCCCTTTAAGCTGCCCCATCTTAGCCATCCCAATATCATGTCCATCCATCACCAACTGGAAAAGGCTGTCCTCGGGTGAAGAAGGCAATGCAGAGAACCCATCCTTCCTTTGTACCTTCTCTTCACCGCCGCCCTGGCAAGCAATCATGGCTATGGAGACCAGGGCAGAAAAGACCAGTTTTTTCATACAACTTGTTTTGGCAAGAGTACAAATTTGGTTGTAAGAATTCAAATTCCCGATTAAAATCTTCATTTCTGTTTACACATAAAATGGAGGCCATCCAGATTATATAAATTGCAGGACAAATGCTTGCTATGACCAAATTAGAAAATTATGTGGGTGGACGTTGGGTTACCGGCGACGGTGACGGACAAACCCTATTCAATGCCGTTACCGGGGACCCGATCGGCGCTGCCAGTACAAAAGGACTGGATTTTAAAGCCATGGCGGAATATGCCAGGAAGGTAGGCTCTCCCAACCTTAAGAAAATGACCTTCCAGGAAAGGGGCCTCATGCTCCGTGGCCTGGCCCTGCACCTGCGCAACCATCTCGAAAAATTTTACCAGGTCAGCTACCAATCCGGTGCCACAAAAGCCGATAGCTGGATCGATATCGAAGGAGGGATCGGCAATCTTTTCTCTTATGCCTCCCTGAGAAGAAAATTCCCGAATGAAACCTATTGCGTGGATGGCGAAAGCCATAACCTGGGCAAACAAAACAGTTTCATGGGCACCCACCTGCTGGTCCCCAAAGAAGGTGTGGCCATCCATATCAATGCCTTTAATTTCCCTGTCTGGGGCATGCTGGAGAAAGTTGCTGTTAACTGGCTGGCTGGCGTACCCGCCATTGTAAAGCCCGCAACAGTCACCTCCTATCTCACAGAAGCTGTAGTAAGGGAGATCATCGCATCAGGCATTCTTCCTGAAGGGGCATTGCAACTGATCTGTGGTAGCGCAGGCGACCTGCTTGACCATGTACAGTCGCAGGATGTGGTGACCTTTACCGGTTCTGCCTCAACCGGATTGATGCTAAAATCCCATCCTGCAATCCTTAGGGAGTCAGTGCCCTTTAATATGGAAGCAGATTCCCTGAACTGTATCATCCTGGGCGAAGATGTTGAGCCCGGCATGCCCGAATGGGATGTATTTGTGAAGGAAGTCCGTAAGGAAATGACCGTAAAGGCCGGCCAGAAATGTACGGCCATCCGCCGCATCTTTGTTCCGGACAATAAGGTGGAAGCTGTTTGGAAAGCTGTTGCCGCTGCCCTCCAGCAAACCACCATCGGCAATCCCCTGAATGAAAAAGTGAGGATGGGCTCTTTGGCAGGCAAGACCCAGCAACGCGAAGTGATGGAGCAGGTACAGAAATTACTGGCCAGCTCCCAGTTGGTATATGGGTCTCTTGATAGTGTTGAGTTGATTGATGCAGACCCAGAAAAAGGAGCCTTTATCAGCCCGCTTCTGCTGGTCAATGATAAACCCTTCAGCAGCCAGGCCGTGCATGAAGTGGAAGCCTTTGGACCCGTGAGTACCATCATGCCTTACAAACACCGTGATGAAACGGTTGAACTGGCGAGGATGGGGAAAGGCTCCCTGTGCAGCTCTATCGTAACCGCTGACCCTGCCATTGCCAGGGAATATGTACTGGGTGCAGGTGCCTGGCATGGCCGCATCCTGGTCCTGAACAACGAATGCGCCAGGGAATCTACCGGCCATGGTTCACCGCTCCCGCTATTGGTTCATGGCGGGCCAGGAAGGGCAGGTGGTGGAGAGGAAATGGGCGGTGTTAGGGGCGTGAAACATTATATGCAAAGGGTGGCGGTACAAGGTTCACCAACCATGCTAACCGCTGTTACTAATGTTTACCAGCCTTTTGCCAAAGGAAATGAAGATGTGGTGCATCCTTTCAGGAAACACTTTGATGAGATCAGGGTGGGCGACCAATTACTGACCGGTAAAAGAACCATCACCGAAGGCGATATCGTCAATTTCGCCAACCTCAGCTGGGATCATTTCTATGCCCACACCGACCATACTTCGCTGGAAGGCACCCTATTTGAAAAACCCGTTGCCCATGGCTATTTCATCCTTTCAGCAGCGGCCGGACTCTTTGTTGATGGCAGTGGTAAAGGACCGGTATTGCTGAACTATGGGCTCGATGAGTTAAGGTTTGTCAAACCTGTTTACGCGGGCAATACCATCCAGGTACGTTTTACCTGCAAGGAAAAAATTGAGCAGGAAAAGAAAACGGAGGAAGATATTCCCAAGGGCATTGTGAAGTGGTACGTGGAAGTGCTGGACCAGACCGGCGAACATGTAGCCATCGGCACCATCCTGACCATGGTGAAAAAAAAGGACTAACACAACTTTCATCCGGAACTAGTCGTTAATATTTTAAAAGCAGGTCGCATTATCCGGGGATACACAACAGTAGAATGAATCGCCTTCTTTCTGGCTATTGTGTATCCCCTGTTTTAACCTTAAATAAGCAATTTGGCTTTGATAAAATAGTCCTCCGGGGTTAACTTTATTGAAGCCCATCCAACAGGAATTTCTTTCACTTCCCAAATCCTTTTTTATGATACATGAAGTAAAAGGCGGTTATGTAAAATCCGAAACGCACAAAGGCATCACTTCAATAGAATTCTTCCATCCACAGAGCAATTCAATGCCCGGCAAACTGTTGCAGGAATTGGCTAACGAGATCACCAATGCCGGTAACGACCCGGATACCAGGGTGATCATCCTTCGTTCCACTGGTGAGAAGGTGTTCTGTTCCGGCGCCTCCTTCGATGAACTCAGTAATATCCGTACTGCACAGGAAGGATTGGCCTTCTTCAGTGGATTTGCCCAGGTGATCAATGCCATGCGCAAGGCACCCAAACTAATCATCGGTCGTATCCACGGTAAATGCGTGGGTGGCGGCGTTGGACTTGCCGCTTCAGTTGATTATGCCATTGCTGTTGAAGGAGCTGATGTTAAATTAAGTGAGCTGGCCGTTGGTATCGGGCCATTTGTTGTAGGACCTGCCGTGGAAAGGAAGATCGGCACATCTGCCTTCTCACAGATCGCTATTGATGCCACCATGTGGCGCAACAGCGATTGGGCAAGGAGAAAAGGGCTCTATGCTGAACTGCATCCCAATCTCGACAGTATGGAAGAATCGATCAACAGGCTGGCCAACACCCTGGCCGCTTCATCACCCGAAGCCATGCTGGAAATGAAAAAGGTTTTCTGGAAAGGAACTGAGAACTGGGACCAGTTGCTGGCTGAAAGGGCTGCCATCAGTGGCCGCCTGATCTTAAGCGATTATTCAAAGAATGCAATTGAGAAATTCAAGTCCAAAGTGGTAAGCTCGTCCTAAATCTCCACTCACCATTTCTCTTCATCATCATCCATGGCCAGGTCCCTGAAAGCCTTCCTGGTGTTGGCTTTCTGGATCTGCCTTTCAATGATGAGGTCTGCCATGATCATGGCAGCGTCTTCGCCCACCTTTTCCCTGAGCAGGTATTTTAGTTTGGGTTCACTCACATCAACCCTATAGAGGATACTGATCAACTGGTTAAAATCCTTACTGATCAGTTCATTGAGTTTTGCGGCAAGCTGTGTCCGCAACTCCTCGAAGGAAATTTGCTCGGGCAAAGCCAGGGATAGGCTGTCGTTGATCCCCTTGATGATGGATGGATCTGGGGTATTGGCTTCCATGGGGGAAAGGTACATCAGTATTTTTCAACAACACCCAGGCCGAAAAGGGCAAAATCGTATTTCACCGGATCAGCAGGATCCATCTTACGCAAATAGGCAGTAAGCTCAAGGGCAGCCTGCCAATCCACCTGGTTGCGGTCCAGCAAACCAAATCGCCTTGCCACCCGCGCTACATGCACATCAATCGGGCAGATCAACTGGGAAGGGCTGATCGTATTCCAGATGCCAAAATCAACCCCGGACCTATCCTGGCGTACCATCCACCTTAGGTACATATTCAGGCGTTTGCAGGTCGACTGCCGCATGGGTGCAGCAATATGCTTACGGGTTCGGGAGGGCACATCCTCCCCGGTAAAGAAATAAGTATAGAAGCCATTCAATGCCTGGGTGATATCTTCTGCTCCACTATCCATCCATTGACTAAAAGCGGTTTCCAGGCTATCAAACCTTGAATAATGCCGGTTCAGGAAATCGATGAAGTACAAGAGGTCAGTGGCATTGAAGGTCCTGTGCTTGAAATCCAGCAGGTCCCTGAGGTCTTTATCGGTGTGGTGAAGTACAAAATCATGCGGACTGTCGTGCATCCGCTTCATCAGTTCATTGCTCTTGTTGATGATGGTGGTACGGTTGCCCCAGGCAAAAATGGAAGCAAACAATCCGGCTATCTCAATGTCCGCTTTTTTGGTAAAGCGATGGGGAACACAGATGGGGTCATCCGGAATAAATTCAGGCTTGTCGTACTCCTCCACCTTCCGGTTAAGGAACTCTATCAGTTTTAATGCTTCCTTCTTCGAGCTGCTAACTGCCATGCAGGGCAAAATTAGGGCAAACCCTTCACCTGCATGGACAGTTGACAGCTTCATTATCGTGCCTGCAAAAGAGGATTCATATCAATTCTAATGGGATCAGTTTTCAGCTTAACCGATCGCCTGGTTCAGGTCCTCGATCAGGTCATCCGCATCTTCAACACCAACGCTCAGCCTGATCAGCGAATCGGTCAGGCCATTCTTCAAGCGTTCTTCCCTAGGTATGGAAGCATGCGTCATAGAGGCCGGGTGATTGATGAGGGATTCTACGCCACCAAGGCTTTCTGCCAGGGAAAAGAGTTTGGTTGATGACAATACCCTCTTTGCTGCCTCTACGCTATCATCCTTCAAAACAAAACTCATCATGCCACCGAAGCCACGCATCTGCTTGCTGGCCACTGCATAACCCGGATGGTCTTCGAAGCCACACCAGTAAACCTTTCCTACTTTGGGATGGTTACGCAACCACCTGGCGACCTTCTCCCCATTCTCGCAATGCCTTTGCATACGCAGGTGCAGGGTTTTTATACCTCGCAGTACCAGGAAGCAATCCATTGGGCCGGGAACGGCACCGCAACTTTTCTGGATAAAGTACAGCTGCTCCCTTAAAGCAGGGTCATTCATGATCAAGGCACCCTGGATCACATCACTGTGGCCACCCAGGTATTTGGTGGCAGAGTGCATCACGATATCCGCACCAAAATCAAGTGGATTCTGTAAATAGGGAGAGGCAAATGTGTTGTCAACGCAAAGCAATGCACCAGCCTTCTTTGCAATGGCTGATACTGCAGCGATGTCTGTGATATTCATCAGGGGATTGGTTGGGGTTTCCAGCCAGATCAACCTTGTCTTCTCCGTAATGGCAGCACTAACATTTTCGGGGTTAGTGGTATCAACATAATGAAAACGGATGCCAAACTTTTCGAACACCCTGGTGAACAAACGGTAGGTGCCCCCATACATATCGCTGGCGGCGATCACCTCATCACCGGGCTGCAATAACTTGATCACCGCATCAGTGGCGGCAACACCACTGCTGAAGGCCAGGCCGAACTTTCCATTCTCGATCTGGGCGAAGGCTTCTTCCAGCGCCTTCCTGGTTGGATTCTGGGAACGCGCATATTCATACCCTTTATGTTGGCCAGGTGATTCCTGTACATAGGTTGAGGTCTGGTAGATAGGAGTCATGATCGCACCAGTACTGGGATCTGGTTCCATTCCTGCATGAATGATCTTAGTCGCAAGCTTCATATATTCAATTGTATGATCAATAAAAGAAAAGCAAATTTGCGCATTATTTTCTAATGCAGGAGGGTAGCCCAGACAATGCTCCTCCAATCAGCATTCCGGGCATCGTGGGCAGGGGTTGCTACTATATCTTTTTGCATTACACCGGGAAGGAATATCCCTTCCCTTACTAACCTGCCCCTGGAGTCCATCACCAGGTCCTTCATTCCCGGTGAGGCCATCCAATCTTCCTGTGGCGGCTCAAAGCCGATCTTCCCCTTCTGCCATAAGATACTTTCCGGCAATAAGCCTTCCGCAGCCCGGCGCAATATCATCTTCCCAAAGCCCCTGTTGATCTTGAGGGTGGAGGGAAGGGTAAAGGCAAACTGCACCAGGAAATGGTTCAGGTAGGGCAGCCTTACCTCCCGACCATGGTACATACTATTGCGGTCAGCATAGCGCAATAATTCCTGCAGGGAACCATTCATGGTATCATGGTAAAGGATGTCGTTCAACCCAAGGACCACAGGCTTATAGAACTTAAGCCCCTTCCGGGTCTCCTGTGCAAAATCAGGATGGACCCAACCAGTCCCCATGGTTTGCAGGGCTTGCCTTTTCTCCAATTGTCGTTGGGCTGCAAATGGGAAAAGGGAGGCCAGTTGATTGGCAATGCCCCAATTAAAATTGAATCCATTGGCTTGAAGCGCCTTGCGCTCTGACCGGCAGTTCCTGAATTGCAAGCGACGCCAGGTTTCTTGCAGATACCAATGGAAATACCTTGGATAGCCACCAAAAACCTCATCCGCCCCCTGGCCATCCAAAAGCACCTTCACCCCTTCGGCCTTAGCCTTCTCATATACTTTGTGCTGGATCCAGGCACTGGCAGAACCAATAGGCTGTTCATGATGCCTGATCAGGGTTTGCAGGTCATGGCCAAGGTCTGGTGCATCTGCCGTTACCAGGTAAGACTCCAGGCCCAAGTGGTTGCAAACCTGGTTAATAGCCGCCGATTCATCCCGTTCAAATCCCGGGAATACAGCTGAAAAGGCTTTCAGGCCATGGCCATCCTTACTAAATCCTGATACCAATGCCGCAATGGTACTACTATCAATGCCGCCGCTCAGGGAAATACCCAATGGCACATCGCTTCTCAAACGGTGCTGCACGGAAACAGCCAAAAGCTGCCTGATATGACCAAGGGCTTCTGTTTCACTGATCCCTTCACCGGTAAGTTTATCAAGGTCCCAATACCGGATGATCTCAACATTCACCGCTCCCGCATGCAGGTTTACCTTAGCGTAGCAGGAGGGTGGAAGCTGCCATATTCCCAGGTAGCCGGAGCGTTCCGGTTCCAGCGGCATAAAGCTTTGGCCGGTGGTGAAGAACAACAGCAATAAGGATGGGTCAGGATCCCTCTTGATACCTGCTGCCCACAGCGCCTTCATTTCTGATGCAAAGAAGAATCGTTCCTCTTTATCCCAGCAATAGAATAGGGGTTTCTCCCCAAACCGATCCCGGGCCAGGAAAAGGCTTTTGCCTTGCACATCATAAATGGCCATGGCGAACATGCCATCAAAGTGTTGGAGGCATTTTTCCTTATAATGATCATAGGCAGCCAGGATCACTTCTGTATCCGATTGGGTCCTGAACCGGTAGCCAATACCGGACAACCGTTCCTTTAATTCAATGTAATTGTATAACTCCCCATTATAGGTAATGGAATAGCGGTCGAGGTATTGCATGGGTTGGGCGGCAGCGCTGCTGGTATCAATGATGGCGAGCCTCCGGTGCCCAAGCCAACAATTGCCTGAAGGGTCTTGCCAATGGCCTTCGCCATCTGGCCCCCGGTGCGCCAATGCATCCGTCATGAGCTCAAGGCAACGTTCATCCCTAACCGAATGCTCGGGTGAGGGGAAAGGTTGAAGGATGCCTGCTATACCGCACATACTGTAAAGATGGGATAAAGCGGGCATAAAAAAAGCAGGCTCATCGCCTGCTTATAGTACTGTACCAGTTACTTATTAAAAATAGATAGGCAGTTTAACCATGGAATCATCCCAGCCAATTACCAGGTTCACATTTCCATTGCTTTTCTCAAAAAACATGCTGAAGGCTTCCAATGGCTCCGATAGCTTACTCACGGGAACTTCGGTACGAAGGATATCCTTCTTTACATCGTATTTGAAAGCGCCCCAGGTATCGGTATCACGGTTCAGGATGATGGTCCATTTACCGGGAGTTGGGATGGCATAAATGGTATAACGGCCTTTCTTGATCTTGGTATTTCCAATCCTCGCATCCTTGAAAAAGTCGATCTCTGTTGCTTCGTTGGCGCCCAGCCTCCATACAGAACCAAACTCCACCAGTTCGCCGAATACAACACGGCCACCTTTTTGGGGACGGCTGTAAAGCACCCTGGCCAATAGGGGTTCAGTTGCCTTGTCCTGTATCTTCAGGATGGGGAAGTTGGCTGGGTAATAGCTCACATCCATTCCCGATTTATCAACTGTGGGAAATTTGCTCTGGGCCGATGCAGACTGGAAAAGGAAAACAGAAAAAGCCAGTAACAACAAGTTTCTCATATGATAGATAAAATGATTAAGGTGCAAAATTAAGTAAGCAGGGCTAACGGTTGTCAATTGTTTACATGAGTAGCCTCAACATTAGTACAAATGGCTTGTTTGTAGTTTTGCTAAAAATTTGCCCATGCGCCCTCCTATTGAATATGTTTCCCCTGCTGAAGCTTTGTCCGTTATCCAATCCGGCAACCGGGTGTTCATTCACGGAAGTGCCCAAACGCCCTCATTCATGATGCAACACCTTGCCTTGCAGAAGGACCGCCTCCGTAATGTGGAACTGGTGAACATCAGTGTATACGGGGATATGGTCGTAGACAAGCCAGAATACCAGGGACATTTCCATATCAATTCCCTGTTTGTCTCGGCATCCATCAGGGATGCTGTTAAAGAGGGCCGGGCCGATTATGTACCCGTTTTCCTGAGCGAGATCCCCGAATTGTTCAAGCAGGGCATCCTTCCCCTGGATGTGGCCATCGTGCAGGTGTCGGTACCAGACAGGCATGGCTACTGTTCCCTGGGTGTATCGGTTGATATTGCCCGGTCTGCGGTGAATACAGCAAAGATTGTGATCGCACAGGTTAACCCCAATGTGCCCCGGACCCATGGCGACGGCATGATCCATGTAAACAGGTTCCATGCCATGGTCTATTGTGAGGATCCCCTGCATGAAGCTGTTTTTGGTGGAAGCGTGAGCCCGGAAGAGGCCAGGATAGGCCAGTACATTGCAGAACTGATCGAGGACAGGAGTACGCTCCAGATGGGCATCGGGGCCATTCCTGATGCAGTGTTGAAATGCCTGGGCAACCATAAGGACCTTGGTGTGCATACCGAAATGTGCAGTGATGGCATCATTGATCTTTTTGAACGCGACATTATCAACAACAAATACAAGAAGATACACCCCAATAAAACGGTAACCGGTTTTGCATTGGGTACGAAAAGGCTTTACGATTATGTGAATGATAACCCGGCCTTTGCCTTCCTTGATATCGACTATGTGAACGAGACCAGTGTGATCAGGAGGAATCCCAAGATGGTCGCTATCAACAGTGCAGTCGAGATCGACCTTACCGGGCAGGTCTGCGCTGACTCCATCGGCACCTTTCAGTTCTCAGGGATTGGCGGCCAGATGGATTTCATGCGGGGTGCCGCACTCAGCGAAGGGGGCAAACCCATTATTGCCCTGCCTTCCAGGACCGCGAAAGGTATCGCACGCATCGTTCCTTTCCTGAAACAGGGAGCAGGGGTGGTTACTACCAGGGGGCATGTGCATTATGTGGTCACTGAATATGGGGTAGCCTACCTCTACGGGAAGAACCTTCGCCAAAGGGCAAAGGCCTTGATCGATATTGCGCATCCCGATGACCGGGAAATGCTGGAAAGGGCTTGTCATGAAAGATTCAAGGTTTTCCCCGGGCAATGATCTTTTCGCGGTAATAATTACTGACAAACAACATCAGCTCGGGGAAGAAATGCTGGTAACAGCCTTCCAGGAAGTTGTAATGTTGCTCAAATACCTGGAAGGCCGGCTGGCTCTCTTCCAGGTATTTTGCCCTTCTCACCAATCCTTCCATACTTCTTTCAATACCCCATTTGTGTTGGTAATTCAACAACCAATCCTGGCTTTTCATAAAAGGGAACATGCCGGCAAACCTTTCCGGAAATAAAGACTGGAAAGGCTCCAGTGTCTTATACACCCACTGGCTGAATTGCCCAAGCGACTGCGTTGAAAATGCAATAGGGTCAGTAGCGAGGAAATGATCATACACCACATCCACGAATGCGGAGGCATATAGGCCTACCACTGGCTTGAAGATTTGCCTGGCCCTTACATTAACCGGATGTTCATCGGTGAAAGTATCAATTGCCCTGTGCAACATTATCCCATCCTGGATCCCGGCGGGATAACTGAACCTGGCCTTACCCTTTACATAATCACTGATCATGTTACCCAGCAACAGCTCGGGTTGCCTGAAAGAAAGGTATGCATGTGCCAGGTAGTTCATTACCGGTAAGATAAATATTATTGCTTAACGGGTGGCACCTTTTCCAACAGCCATTCCCTGATGACATCCAGGGCTGCGGGGGAAATGGTTTCCGTGAGCTGGCCATACTCGTTCAGGCTGCAACTTTTACAGGTTTGGAACAAATGGTTCAACCCCGGCAGGTAACGGATCGTAAAGTCTTTGTTGCGGGCTTTCCCCAACCCCTTGCGAATTCCTTCCAGGTTAGAAGCGGCGAGTACCTGTATATCCCTTTCCCCATTCAGGGCCAGCACCTTTGTCTTTACCCTGGCCAGCCAGGGCTGCGGATCGAAGGAAATAAAATACCTGTACCAGGGAGTATAGAGGGAATTGACCATGGTATTCACATAGCCCTTTGCGGTGCTATCATTTCTCACGCCTGTTGCAGCCATAACAATATTGGGATGGGTAGTGGCGCGCCATTCTTTTAAAGCATTTGCCATCAATGAAACCGCACTGTCCTTCGTCGGTGCCTTTACCAATGCGGGTACTGCATCGCGGAAAAATCGTCCATAAGTTGTGGCTGCATTGGAATCCAATCCTGCCGACCTTAAAACTGCAATATTCTGTTCCGCCATGAGCTGTACTACAGGGACTCCCGGGGCTGCCAGCAGGATGAGAAATGCAAGGTCCTTCCTTTCAGCTGCAACCATCGGGGCGATCATACCGCCCTCACTATGGCCAAGAAGACCGATTCTTTTGGTATCCACTTGCGGGAGTTGTTGCAGGTAATACAGGTGTTCCTTTACATCGGCAGCGAAGTCGGCTGAAGTAGCCATATTGAAGTCACCGGTGGAAACGCCCACTCCCCTGTCATCAGCCCTCAGTACCAGGTAACCGTTTCGGGTAAGCATATCCGATAGTACGGCAAACATCCTGTGACCAAGAATATTCTCATCACGATCCTGCGCACCGGAACCTGTTATCAGTATGATGGATGGAAATGGCCCCTTACCATTGGGTATGGTGATGGTTGCCCCATAGGTCAATTTCCCATCCCTGCTTTTGTATACCACACTATCAGCGCGATAAGGAAATGGAGGCTGGGGTGTTTGGGGCCTGGCTGGTCCCTGCACCGCTTCTCCCCTTGCCATGCGGCGAAAACTCACGGGTACAGGGCCACCCTGGTAAAGACTCGCACTGATGGTTGAATCGTTTACCATCCTTCCTGCAATACGACCATTTATCGAGGGTATGTTGATCCTGATGCTATCGCCTGAAACAATAACACCTTCTGTTTTAATCCCATTCACTTGCTGGTCAGGACTGTCAAGCGTTGCCGAATACTGGCCATCACCGGCTGGTTCTATATGGAGCACGATACGCAAACCCGGACCCACATTGAGTTTCCCCATCCAACTGCCAATAAAGGAAGATTTAACCTGGGCGTTTACAATGCAGGAAAAGAACAATGACAAGGTGAGGAAAATAGAACGCATAGATTCGGTTTTCTTATCAGGAACGTACCACTAAAGTAGTATAAACAGCGAAGCGGTATATGGAGCTACTACTTATTTTGTAAAGGCAAAAGCCAATGAATGGTCACAAAATAGTCAAATGTTAATTCCACTTCTCTAATTTAACCATGGCTTAACCGCACTTTATTGTTTATTTAACACTTTTTCTCAAATGCAGTGCAGTGGCTGCTTTCAACGGATAATCGAGAAGCTGTAAAAGCTATAATTCTCCTGTACTTCACTATTCCTTAATGTTTGTTGCCACCAGTCACTATTTACTTGACGTGCACCTGTAACCATTCTACTTTTACATCGTCATACTTATCAAACGCACATTAATCATTAAACCTATCAATTTTAAGCTATGAAAAAGATTATCGTATTGGCAGCCGCTGCAGTGATCAGCCTGTCCAGTTTCGCAAACGTTGACCCAATAAGGGGAGTAGTTCTCCAGGCCTTCCGCGCTGATTTTGGCAACGCCAAGAATGTAGAATGGAAATCCATTGAAGACACTGACCTGTTCCAGGCAACATTCAATTATGAAAACAGCCAGCTCAGCGCCTTTTATAATGCAGAAGGAGAACTGGTGGCCACCGCTCGTTATGTTTCCCAGGACAACCTTCCCATCATGGTTACCAAAAAGATCAGGGAAAGCTATCCTGAGCACGTGATCAAGAATGTAATTGAGCATATTGCGAACAATACAACTACTTATCATGTAACCCTGGCAAGCCCTAAGAGCTCAATGATGGTAACCGCTACACCATCAGGCCAATTAAGCGTATTCAAAAAAATTAAAAATAAGCTGTAACCTTTTTACAGGCACAGCGTCCTATTCTAAACAAACAAACACTTAAACCTTATAACAATGAAAAAGAGTATCACAAGCTTTGTGGTATTGTCACTCCTGACCTTAACTACCACATTTGCAAACACTAAGAAGAATGAAAATGGTGTTACCGATCGCGTAGAGAAATCCTTTAAAAAAGAATTCGCTGCTGCCGAAAAAACATCCTGGAGCAAGGTAAATGACCTTTACAAAGCCCAGTTCTCCATGAATGGCCAGGTAATGTTCGCATTCCTGAATGAAGATGGTGAAGTTGTAGGAATCTACCGCAACATCCTTTCCAATCAGCTGCCCATTACACTGCAGACCCAACTGAAAGAAGATTATCCCGATTACTGGATCTCTAACTTGTTTGAACTGGCCAAGAGCGAAGGATCAGGCTACTATGTTACCATTGAAAATGCCGACCATACCGTGGTATTGAAAAGCGAAAACTCTGTAGACTGGTACGTTTACTCAAAAGTTAAAAAATAATCAACCGTTTTTTCTCTGAGGTTTTGTTGGAAAGTGAAACAGTCCCGCCATCCGGCGGGACCTGTTTTTTTATTGGGTTTTACTACCAGGAAAGCCAATAATTGGCAAGGGATCCGGACGGTCATTTCATCCAACAAAGTTCTGGCCATCCCAAGTCCAGGCCCTCCGGGCTAGCCGGAATCCTCCTTTTCCCAATCAAGGCAGCCCTTAAACCCCATACCTTCCCCTCTTTCCCCTCCCCAAATTTCACTATTCAAAATTGCCAATCCCCTTACCTTTGCAAGTCAAGATTTCACTTTAAAATAAATTATCATGAGTAAAGGTCCTGTTTCGCAGTTTATTCAGCACCACTACCGCCACTTTAATGCGGCTGCATTGGTGGACGCCGCCAAAGGATATGAAAAGCACCTCCTGGAAGGTGGTAAAATGATGGTAACCCTGGCCGGTGCCATGAGTACTGCAGAATTAGGGGTTTCCCTGGCTGAGATGATACGTCAGGGTAAAGTGGATATTATCAGTTGTACAGGTGCCAACCTGGAAGAAGATATCATGAACCTGGTGGCTCACTCCCATTACAGGAGGATCCCCAACTACCGCGACCTGACCCCTGAGCAGGAATGGGAATTGCTGGAAAACGGTTTGAACCGCGTTACCGATACCTGTATCCCTGAAGAAGAGGCATTCCGTAAGATCCAGCACCATATTGCCAAGATCTGGAAAGATGCTGATGCTGCCGGTGAGCGCTATTTCCCGCATGAATACATGTACAAATTATTGCTGAGCGGCGTAATGAAGGATGATTACGAGATCGATCCCAAGGATAGCTGGATGATCGCTGCCGCAGAACGCAACATCCCGATCATTGTAGGCGGATGGGAGGACAGTACCATGGGTAATATCTTCGCTTCCTATGTGATAAAGAATGAAGTGAAGGCTTCTACCATGAAGAGTGGAATTGAATATATGGTATGGCTGGCCGATTGGTACCGTCACAATAGCGGTGGAAAGGGCGTAGGCTTTTTCCAGATCGGTGGTGGTATTGCCGGTGACTTCCCCATTTGCGTGGTTCCCATGATGTACCAGGACCTGGAATGGCATGATGTTCCATTCTGGAGCTATTTCTGCCAGATCAGTGACTCCACCACCTCCTACGGGTCTTACTCCGGTGCTGTTCCTAATGAGAAGATCACCTGGGGTAAGCTGGACATCAAGACCCCCAAGTACATTGTTGAAAGTGATGCTACTATCGTAGCCCCCCTCATCTTCGCTTATATCCTGGGCTGGTAATTATTAAACCCGGATAATCATAAACGAACAAGGCCTGCTCATTTGCAGGCCTTGCTTTTTGGTACGATCAAAAAAATGCCGGCCCTTTGAAAAAAGAGCCGGCCTATGGTTTAGAAACGACGGTCTATCCGGTTTTCCTTTCTGTCGCGCTTGTCCTCTCTGCGGTCACGACGGTCTTCTTTCCTGTCGCGAACATCTTCCCTGCTGTCCCTTACATCCTCCCTGGCATCACGGCGATCTTCAAGGATATCCTTTTTTCCGCCAAAATGCCTGGCATCACGTACATCTTCCCTTACATCACGACGGTCTTCCCTGCGGTCCCTCACATCCTCCCTGCGGTCAGCAACATCCTCTTTCCTGTCCCTCACATTCTCCCTGCGATCCCTTACATCTTCCCTTCTGTCAGCCCTCTTGCGTTTGCCGGGGTCAGCCTGCAGTTCATTGGATACCAGTACGGTTGAAAGCAACAAAGCGGTTGCCAGCGCGATCTTCATAATAGGTTTACGGTTCATAACGGTAAGTTTTCTATTGTTTTCATTGGGGTTTACAATAGATAGACCTCACCAAATGCGCCGGGTTTAATTCCTTTTCAAAAAAAATTAATCACCTGGTCATGGTTGGAATGGGAAGGTCGCGAACCATCATTTTGTCGCGGTTGGCCATTTCCCATGCTGTAAAGAAAACCAGCTTCGCCCTTTTGGCGCAGAGGGCATAATTGATCTTATCGGGGGTATCTGTAGGCGCATGGTAATCGGCCTTCAACATACCATCATAGTAAAAGATCACCGGCACGCCTTTACGGGCAAAATTGTAATGGTCACTACGGAAATAGATGCGGTTGGGATCGTTATCATCATTGTACTTGTAATCCAGGGTCATCTTGATATACTTACTGTTGATGCCTTCACTCAGCGCCTTCAATTCGGTACTTATCTTATTATCCCCTACCACATACACATAGTTAAGGGTATCGGGGGTTTTCCTTTCCGTATCCACCCTGCCGATCATATCGATATTCAGGTTGGCGGTGATCTTTTCCAGTGGAATGGGGGAATGATCACTGAACCAGGCCGAGCCCCAAAGTCCCTTTTCTTCACCGCTCACCGCCATGATCATTACATTCCTGCGCGGCCCCTTACCTTCTGCCTTAGCCTTAGCAAACGCTTCGGCGATCTCCATTATACCTACAGTTCCCGATCCGTCATCATCAGCGCCGTAATAGATCTTGCCGTTACGCATCCCCAGGTGGTCATAATGTGCAGTGATCACCAACCACTCATCTGTCTTATCAGTACCCTCAATATACCCCAGTACATTGGTGCTGCTGAGTTCCTGCAGTTCCTTCCTGATCTCCAGCATCAGGTTGGCTTTAACGGTGGTGGCCGCCAGCCTTGTGGTCTTTCCCACCATCACCAGGGTATCATAGGAAGATCCCAGTAATGCAGTAGCAACTTTTCCGGAGATGGAATACAGTGGTGACGGGTGTTCCGGGCTGTAAAGGTTTACATACATATTACCGGGGGCAACAGACGGTTTGCGTGGGAAATCCCTGGCCACGATCAAAACCGCTGCCGCGCCTTTCCTGAGCGCATTATTGTATTTCCCGATCGGGGCAGCCGGCCCCATCATGCCCCGGTCTGAGTTCTTATAGTTATCGGGAGCACCATCAAGCAGGACGACCGCTTTTCCCCGAACTTCAACTCCGGCATAATCATCCTGTAGGGAATCCACAATGCCATGCCCGGCAAATACGAACTCCGAGAAGTACTGGCTGCCGGAACGGGTAATGCGCAAATTGGGCTGGAATTCAGCATCAAGCGCATAGGCACTACCGTTAACCATGATCCTTGAGGACAAGAGGGTATCCCGGTAAACAGGGAATGGCATTTGGTAGCTGCCATTGAAACCGGGCTTCAACCCGATTCCCTTAAAGTACTGCTCGATATAGGTGGCAGCTGCCTGCTGGCCCGGTGTTGCCGTTTCCCGGCCTTCCATTGCAGGACCGGCAAGGATATACAGGTGTTTGCTAAGGTCTGCTTCTGTAATGGTGGCAGCATAGGGGGCAGGGTTAGGTTGGCCTGCCGTTTTTTTCTTCTGGGCATGGACATTACCGGCAAGTACCGACAGGCCCAAGATCAAATAGGCTATTCTCATGTGTAGTGGTTAAAACAGCAATATAACCATGATTGCTATTTTTCCCACTTAAAAGAGGATCACTGGCAGGCAATCTTGTTTACACGGTTGGCATGGCGACCGCCTTCAAAAGGGGTGGCAATGAATGTATCGATCATTTGGATCGCATAAGGAAGGGCAACAAACCTCGCCGGAATACAGATGACATTGGCATCATTATGCTGCCGGATCAGCTTGGCCACTTCATTGTCAAAACTAAGGCCTGCCCGGATCCCCTGGTGTTTATTGGCAGTGATGGCCACGCCATTGGCGCTGCCGCAGATCAGGATACCAAAGGCTGCCTCACCAGACTCAACAAATGCTGCTGTGGGGTGGGCAAAATCAGGGTAATCAACTGATGCGGGACTATTGGTGCCAAAATCCTTAACGGTCCAGCCAAGTTTTTCGAGGTGCGACTTGATCGCTTCCTTGTATTCGTATCCGGCATGGTCGCAGCCGATGGCTACGGGCCTGGCAGTTGAAAAGGTTGACATAACAATAGTTTGAGTTGGTATAAAGTTCGTGAAAAAACAAGCTAGTCCCTAGCTCCACTCAGAAGGGGCAGCAACAGCCTCTTCGCCAGGGTTAACCCTTGCAGCAATGGTAATACTGATCTCGTACAAGAGCCAAAGGGGAACGGTAACGATCAGCTGGCTGATCACATCGGGTGGCGTTATCACCGCTGCAATGACCAGGATGACCACCACTGCAAACTTACGGTAGGTCCGAAGGAAGTTGGCAGTCACAATGCCCACCTTGGCCAGGAAGAACACTACCAGCGGTAATTGGAATACAACACCGGTGCCTACCACCAGCGATACGATATTGTCGATATAATCACTTACTGTAAAGGTGTTCTGGATGAGCGGGCTAAGCGTATAGGCGGCAAAGAAATTCACGGTGTAAGGGGCGATCAGGAAATAGCCAAAGGCGATCCCGGTAAAGAAAAGCAGGGACACCCAGAAGATCACACCCCTTGTCTTGCGCAATTCCTTTTCGGTGAGGGCAGGCTTTACGAAACGCCAGAACTCCCAGAATATATAAGGGAAGGCGATAACAAACCCTCCAACAAAAGCAATGGTAAAGCTCATCATGAACTGGCTGCTCATCTCGGTGCTGATCAGCTTCAGGTTAATATCCGCCAGGCACATGGCATCGCCCAGCCCAACCTTATGGCTGAAAGCGCAAAGCATCCGGTAGGTCAGGAACTCCTTATGTGCAGGACCCATGATCACCTGGTCGAAGAAGAAATCCATGTTCGCAAAAACAACAATAGCACCCATCAGGATAGCCAGCAAAGAGCGCATGATATGCCAGCGCAATGCTTCGAGATGGTCGATAAATGACATTTCAGCCTGCTCGCTGCCTCCTTTCCTGTTGAATATACTTTTTGCCATATAATTTCTGCGAACGCAAATTTAATGATTGAAGCCTTGCCATCGGGACCCAAACAGGCCGCAACAATAACTACGAAATTCCGGATATTAGGATTTTTATAAGAAAAAACAGCAATAAAAGTTTAGTATATTCGTTAGTCATCGTATTACATTATCCAAAAAACCAATATCAATGGAAAGGAACTCCATGTATTTTGACACGAACGCCATCAAGATCAACAAGGATGATTTCCGTCCCGGATTCAGGATTACCAGGTTCTTCAGATGTCTCTGGTTCGTCATCCTAAACGGCGAGTCCCCTCTTGCTACCAGGAAAAGCCTGCGTAAGCATTATCGTTACTAACCCATATTACATATCTGGCACTTACCTCTGAAACCACTTTTGTACGTGCCTGCCCCGCCAATGGCGGGGCTTTTTTTCATGAAAAAAGCAATAAGCGATTGTCGTAATAACGGTTTGCTTATTGCTTTCAAATGGAATCAATTCCATTCGCATAATTTAAGGGGAAGCAAATATCCTTACATCAAGAATTTGCCAATGCTGCCCTTCCTTAACTGAACAGGTATTCCACGTCTTCCCTCGTCAGGTTCTTCACGAAGCCTTCATCATCGGCTATCAGGTCTTTCGCGAGTACCCGCTTTCTTTCCTGGAGCTGAAGGATCTTGTCCTCAATGGTGTCCTTACAGATCATCCGGTACGCAAAGATATTCTTGGTCTGGCCAATACGGTGCGTCCGGTCAATGGCCTGCTGCTCTACGGCTGGGTTCCACCAGGGATCAACGATGTACACATAATCGGCCGCGGTAAGGTTAAGACCTACACCCCCGGCTTTCAGTGAGATCAGGAATACCCTGCAGTTCTCATCGTTCTGGAAACGCTGGATGGCCTTCTCACGGTCAGGGGCAGACGTACTTCCATCGAAGTAGGCGAAATCAACTTCCTGCGACTTCAGTTTCTGCCTGATCAGGTCAAGCATACCCAGGAACTGCGAGAAGATCAGGGCCTTGTGGTTGCCAATATTCTCGGTTATCTCCCTGCTGAGCTCCTCCAGTTTAATGGAATGGTTCTCGAACTTTTCCTGCTCATTAAGGATCGCGGGCGAATCACAGATCTGGCGCAACTTCATAAGACCCTGCAAAATGGTCAACTGGGATTTCTGCATACCCTGGGTATCAATAGTGCCAAGGATCTTGTCACGGTAATCATTGCGGTAGGCATCATAGATCCTTCGCTGCTCTTCATCCATTTCACACCATAAGATGGTCTCGGTTTTTTCCGGAAGGTCTTTCGCTACCTGCTCCTTTGTCCTGCGCAGGATGAAGGGATAAAGCAATTTCCGCAGATGCTCCTTCCTGTCCTGCTCCCCGAACTTATCGATAGGAATGGCAAACTCCTGGCGGAAGAACTCCATGCTGCCCAGCATGCCCGGGTTCAGGAAATTCATCTGGGCATAGATATCAAAAGTATTGTTCTGCAGCGGGGTACCGCTCATGCATATACGATGTTTGGAACGGAGCAGCGAAGCCGCCTTCGTTACCTTGCTCGAGGGGTTTTTGATGGCTTGTGATTCATCCAGCACTACACAATCAAATTCCATATCCACCAGCAGCTTGATATCACTCCTGAGGGTGCCATAGGTGGTGATGATCACATTCTTCCCTTCCAGCATGGCCTTATTCCTTGTCCTTTCCCCACCATGATGGATATGGTAGGTAAGCGCAGGGGTGAACTTCTTGATCTCATTCTCCCAGTTGAACATCAGCGTGGTCGGGCAAACCACCAGGGCTTTCAGGGTTCCTTCCGAACTCTTATAATGATGCAGGAAACTCAATGCCTGTACGGTCTTACCAAGACCCATATCATCGGCCAGGATCCCACCCCAGTTTACTTCCTTCAGGTAGTTCAACCACTGGAAGCCAAATACCTGGTAGGGACGCAGGATAGGCGCAAGATGGTTGGGGGGATCCACTTCCGTTATGGTCTGGAACCCCTTCAGGCGGTCATACTTCTCTTCCAGTTGCAGGAATAATTCCTCTTCATTGCGTTCATTGTACAACTCGTCGATCACACTCATGTGGTATTTCGAGAGTTTGAGGTGCTGGTGCTTGCCTTCACCTATCCTGAACAATAGGGAGTACTTCTTGATCCATTCCTCCGGAAGGATACCCAGTGAGCCGTCTCCCAGCTGAACGAATTGTTGCTTATTGGATAATGCCCGTTTAACTTCGGCTACTGTCACTTTCTGGTCGCCGAAAAGGATATCCACCTTCGCATCGAACCAGTCGGTATTGCTGCTGATCTGTATCCTCGTCTGTGGCTTGGCCGTATTGAACCTGAAGTTCTTCAAGGCCTCAAATCCATATACCGGGACCTTCATATCCTTCATGGCATCCACGAAGAGGAAGAACCAGTTATTGCGCAACACATCATTGCCCTTGAGGACAAGGTTATGGGAACCTTCAGGACGGATAAAATTTGAGTGAAGGGCTTCCAGCTTCTGGAGGAATTGGGTTTCCACCTCCTTGTTGCGGTGAACGATCATCACCTTATCGCCATCCGGCACAATGATCTCGTCCTTGTCACCGGGTTTGGTTTCAAATCCCTTGTAACTGAATACAGGCTGGAATACGAGGTAATCACCTTTTTCCTGCAACACCAATCTTTGCTCCGGATCCCCATCCTTATAACTGGAGATAAGGGCTGGGTCAAAATCCACATGGTAATGCTTGGCCAGGGGAAGCACAAGCTGCTTCAATTGCATTGGCCAGGCAGCCTTGGTGATGGTCATTGAGCCTTTGGGCATAAAGGTCTCCACCCTGTTCACATCTTCTTCATTACGCCAGAGGTATAGGTTATCCTGGTAAAGGAAAAGCACATTGCTCTGAAGTTCATTGGCCGTCACCTTTAACTCCACCCCGCTGATCTTTACATGGCAGGTGATCTCATACTGGCTTTTCCTGGGCTGCACCTTAAAATAGGGCACAAGAGGATCATTACTGATGCCCAGAGGCTGAAGGTTCTCCGTTTTGAACACCTTATGCGACGGCAGGTAGAAGACAAAAGGATTTTCCGCCTGCTCTATCATCATCTTCTTTAGCTTGGGATGCAGGTACTCCACTACCAGGTGCTTGGTTTCAGCTGGCAGGTCTTCTGTATCCTGGTGGATGATGTTCTCCCATATCCCGCTGAAGGGAGAGTTCCTGTTGAGGTACTTGGTCAACTCCGACTCCTGCATCCTCCTGATAACTGGTATCAGTTGTTTATCATTCTCGGGGAAGGATTCCGTATCCACATACTTGCTCAGGTCAATTTTCTCTACTTTCCCCACAAATCGCTCCATGGACTCCTCCGGCTCCCCCTGTACTGCCTCAACAAAGAAACCAGGATAGGATTTGTTGTGCAGGTTCAGGACAATACCTACCCGCATTTTTGCAGCGGCTTCCTCTTCTGCTTCCAACACCGGGGTCTCGGTCACTTCTACCGGTTTTTCCACCGGCTTCGGTTTGGAAGAAAGCTGGACAGGGTTTAGTCGCTTGATCGAGGTGTCCAATACACGCAGGTAAGGCTTCCCTTCCTTATAGGCGAATTCAAATTTTCCGGAGAGGTCATCATTCAGGCTATAGCCATAGGCCTCCAGTAACTTGTTCTTCTCTTTGTCCCAGTTCCGGATACTATCAAAATAATTGGCGCCATATGAATTCAGGAGCTGGATGAAGACGATCACCTTGGGCAGGCAGAGGGGATGCTTGGTGTCAACAAAGTCGCAGCTCGTATCAAAATTCCTTTCTTCATTCTTCCTGATGACCACCTGGTAGGTCTTACCCTCCAGGTCAACCGAAGCCTTCACCACTTCATCAGCAGCATGCTCAATGGTTGCCTTGTTGGTCCGAAGGTATTTCTCCGCATCGGCAATGGACTGGGGCGCACTCAGTAGTTTGATCGTTTTCAGGTCAATGGTCTTCATCTTGACCACAGTATGGCGCTGGTCGTATTCCACTTCCTCGGCCTTGAGCAGGTTCTTGTCCAGCAGCTCCTGCAACTGGATCAGGGCGGCAGCTTCATGGCGGCAGATATCACCCAGGTTATAGGGGCAACTGCACCTGACAGAAAGGGATTTGGGATCCTGGAATTTCTGGATATAAACCTTGTAGAAGGTAGAATAGCTATCGTCCTTTACCCGGAAGGTAACGGATCCCAGCAGTTCGTCGTATTCGATCAACTCCACGAAACCAATAGCATGGATCTTCTTCCCACGTCTGATCACTTCCTCGGTGCCATTGGTATACACATACTTGATAAGGTGCGGTAAAGCCATTCAACTATAATATTTCACCCCTTCCTGGTTGTGGCATTCTTTACCCAACCACTTACGGCAAAGGGTCATTTACGAAAAGGACAATTGGCAAAAGTAAAGGAAAGATGGCCAGAATTCCATATTATATAATATGTTCCCAAAACCGGGAATTATTCCCGAAAATTCAGGAACTTTACAGGTTTCGCTGATCACATCCACCCCAATGATCCCCTGGCCGGAACTTCTTCCTAAAATATTTGAAGCGGCACGGTATTAGTGTTCACATCGGTAACTTTGCCCCACGATGAAACCTTTCTTTATGCATCCTTTTGAGAAAGCTGCCTTAACCGCGGCCCTATTACTGACCCAAATGGGTTATGCCCAGAAATTGAAAAAATCCGATAAGCAGGTGATCCAACAGCTCCAGGCCCATGTGAACTACCTGGCGGACGACAAGTTAGAGGGTCGCCGGGCAGGAAGCCGGGGGGAAGAACTGGCAAGGAATTATATCAGCAAGCAATTTGCAGAGATCGGCCTTACACCTAAAGGTGCCGATAACAGTTGGTTCCAGGCATTCAGTATTTATGACGGACTGGAATACAAGGGGAACAGTTACCTTTTCATCGAGGGAAATGAAATCAAGGACAAGGACTTCTTCCCAATGGCCCTGTCGCCCGAGAAGATCCTGGAAGCCATGCCTTCGGTTGCACTGAAGGAAAGCGGCCAGCCATGGTTCATGGACCTGGCTGCTGAAAAACAGGCCAATAGCGGGAACCCCCATTTCGACCTGGATGCACATTTGCAAGCCAAAATAAAGGAGTATGCTTCCAAAGGCGCAACAGCCCTCCTTATTTACAATATAGGCGAGGACATCAAGTTTAACCCCAAGCAAAAAGGGGATCAACTTCCCATTCCGGTGCTTTGCCTCTCAGATGCCATCGCTAAAAAATACCTGGTTGATGAAACCGCCATGGTTGAGGTCAAACTCAAGACCGGCTTCAAAAAGAATGAAAGACAGGGACATAACGTAGTGGGCTACCTTGACAATGGGGCGGCCAGGACAGTGATCATTGGGGCACACTACGACCACCTTGGATTTGGCGAAGACGGCAATTCCATGTTGAGGAACGGCGAACGCCTCATCCACAATGGAGCCGATGATAATGCCAGCGGAACTTCTACCCTTATTGAGTTGGCCAGAAGCTTAAAGAAGGATAAGCAGAAAAACACCAATTACCTGTTCCTAGCCTTTTCAGGGGAAGAACTGGGGCTGTTTGGGTCGAAGTATTTTGCCGAGAACCCTACAATAGCCCTTAATACCGTCAACTATATGATCAATATGGATATGGTGGGAAGGCTAAACGACAGCAGCAAATCCATAACCGTTGGGGGAATTGGCACTTCGCCTTCCTGGGGAAGTATTTTTAATTCGGTTAGTGATGCACGTTACTTCAATATCAAGTATGATAGCAGCGGTACCGGTCCAAGTGACCACACCTCCTTCTATAGGAAGGACCTGCCGGTGTTGTTCTTCTTTACCGGTCTGCACACCGACTACCATAAACCCAGCGATGACGCAGAAAAAGTGAATGTAACAGGTCAGTTGCAGATCCTGAAACTGGTCCAGGGAGTCATCAAACAGGCCAATGAACAGGAAAAGCTGGTGTTCACCAAGACAAGGGAACAGCAAACGACCACTTCTGCAAGGTTCAGCGTGAGCATGGGAATAATGCCCGATTACAGTTTCAGTGGCAATGGTGTTAAAGTGGATGGTGTAACGGACGGAAGGCCGGCCAGCAAGGCAGGGGTAAAGACAGGTGACATCATTGTACAACTGGGCACCTACCCGGTAAGTTCAGTTGAGCAGTATATGCAGGCGCTCGGAAAATTCAGGAAAGGGGATAAGACAACGGTGAAGTATAAACGAGGTGAATCCGAACTGGAGGGCAATATTGAATTTTGATCATATCCATGCCGGGAATTTTTCCCGGCATTTTTTTTGGTGATAATTTAGGGGCATGAAACTAAAACTGGACGTATCGGAAATGGCGGAGGAGTTCTTTGAGGACTCAAAGCTCCTAGGTATTGTGGCCAAGGTGAAGGACTACCAGTTTTGCTGGCAGCTGAACCAAAGGTTCAGGTTCAGGTTCCGCCTGAACAATGACATTGAGATCCAGCTCAGTAAAAAGCAACGGAACTATTTCTTCCCCATTTACCAATATCCAGAGCCTAATTCCTCGCTTATCCATTATCTATACAACAACCACCATGACGGGGAATACCTGTTGCCGGAGTTCAAGCACCTGGACTTCCTATGGCTGGTCAAAGGCGATGTTATTGACCAGGTAGCCCTGCAGGAAATCATACAATCCATCAGGTCCATTAGTGCTGTACAGTTGGTAACCGAATTGACGAATGAAAAGATCAAGCATAAGGACCACCTGATCTTTTGAGCCCAACCATTTTACCCAGTCACATTAAAAAACATGAAGTTTAAACACAATTCGCTAAATTGTGTTTATAATCAATTTGATACATATCAAATTCATATCCGAGTATCTTATCCTATTTGGCATTTTACCCGGTGAACAACAATTACCGGCGAATTAATCTCGTTTGTTTAGAAGGCTGGCGCCTGTATGGGTCTTTTGTCCTTTTGAATAAACCGATTTGTAAACCAAGCCCGTCATATGCCTCAGGTAGAAAACTTTAGTGATAAAATCAAGCAATTTGGCTATGCCAATGCCGGCACCCTGATGATAAAAAAAGTGTTGGAAAAACTAGGCATATTCAAGCATACCTACTTGGTCTACAAGAAGAAATGCAATGCCGCAACCATTTCATCCATTACCTTACCAGAAGGCTACCACCTGAAAAAACTTGCACTATCGGATTTCTCTGCCGCAACCCATTTTCTTTTCCGCGACTCAAAACTGGAACTATTCAAAAAGCAACTAGAGAACCCCGCTTACCATTCCTATGGCATTTTCAAAGGTGATGAACTGGCAGCCTATATCTGGATCTCCTACTCCAATATTGAGTTACCCAACCCTTTCAACGAGGGGTTCTATTTACCACTGGAGCCAAATGAAGGGTACCAGTTTGACAGTTTCTGCCATCCCACTCATAGAAGGAAAGGACTCAATGCCTACCTGGTCCACTATGGAGAAAAGGAGCTTATCAATAACAAAAAGGATTATGCAGTTTCCATCATCCGCAGGGAAAATAAGGCCTCCAGGGGATCATGGGAAAAAGTTGGATTCAAAGAGGACCGCAAGGTAATGTGTACGCTTTGGTGGGGGAAAAAGAAAATATGCATTGCGAACTTCAATACTGTCTGAGACAGCAACCATTTCGGTTCCTGCTTGTTCCTATTAAGTAAAAGGTTTCGTTTAAAAATCCTCAACCATGTGGCAGGAAATCAATAACCAGCTCTATAAAGAGTTTCGTTTCCGTGACTTTTCCGAAGCTTTCGCTTTTATGACCAGGGTCGCGATCGAAGCTGAAAAAATGAACCATCACCCGCTTTGGTCCAATGTCTGGAACAAGGTGGAGATCTGGCTAAGCACACATGACGCCGGCAATATCGTTACTGATAAGGACAGGCAGCTGGCTACCAGGATCGATCAACTCTTATCATGAGCAACCCAAACGAAGACCATATCCTCCGGAGCTGGCATACCAATGCCGGAGCATGGAATACAGCCATTGATTCCAATGCGATCCGGAGCAGGGTGCTGGTGACCAATGAAGCTATTGTAAATAACATTGTAGAACTATCTCCTTCAACTTATCTAGACCTGGGCTGTGGCGAAGGCTGGCTCGTTCGTGCGATCAACGAAAAACTTCCCGGTGTTGTTGCCGAAGGCGCTGACGCCATACCTAACCTGGTTGCTATGGCAGGCCAAAAATTCAAGGCTTCCCATTTCACTATAGCCTCCTACCAGGACATTATTGCTGGCCAATATAAACCAGCCAGGAGTTATGATGTGATCAGCTTCAACTTCTCCCTTTTTGGCAATGAACTGGTAGGGTATCTGTTAACGGCTATCATTCCTTTCTTCTCACCGAAAGGCAAACTGGTGATCCAGACCCTACATCCTTATAGCAGCTGTGGTGATCTGCCTTACCGGGATGGATGGCGGGAAGGAAGCTGGAATGGTTTTTCACCAGATTTCAATGACCCGGCCCCATGGTATTTCCGCACCTTCAATGGATGGTTCAGGCTACTTCACCATTGCGGCTATGCCATCACTGACATCAGGGAGCCGATCCACCCCGAGACCGGCATGCCCGCCTCCCTTATATTTGTGGCCCAACCATAATGTATGCAGGCTGCTTCTTCTATTGCCATGATCCGTCCCGCCTCTTTTGGCTTTAACCCGGACACCGCTGTTACCAATGCTTTCCAGAAACAAACAGGACTGGACCCTGAAAAGCTGGCGAGCCTTGCCAGGGAAGAATTTGACCATATGGTCTCCCTTCTCCGAAACAAGGATATCCATGTATTGGTGTTGGAAGACGATCCTGAACCAAAGAAACCAGATGCGGTTTTCCCCAACAATTGGTTCAGTCTTGGCCCTGATGGGACCTTGCATATCTATCCCATGCAGGCCGCATCCAGGCAACTTGAAGTGAGGGAAGATTTGCTTGCAGAATTATCCGGGCATTTCAAGGTAAAGGAGATAAAGGATTGGAGGGAGAACCCCTATGGAGCTTTCCTGGAAGGAACGGGCAGCATGATCATGGACCATCAGGAAAAAATCATTTATGCGGCTATTTCCCCGCGGACGGATGAGCAATTGCTGTTATCCTATGCATCATATACAGGTTACCGCGCCTTTCCATTCCAGGCAGCTGACCGCTTTGGAAAAAGCATCTATCATACCAATGTATTAATGGCTTTGGGTACCAGCTTTGCCATTCTCTGCACCAGCGCAATAAAAAATGAGGATGAAAGAAGCAGGCTCATTGGATCGCTTGAGCAAACTGGCCATGAACTTATTGCTATCAGTTTCGACCAAATGGATGCCTTTGCAGGCAATATGCTGGAAGTAAAAAACAAGAAGGGGCAACCGTTCATTGCCATGAGCCAGGCTGCTTTCGATAGCCTGACCAATGAGCAACGTAGGAAGCTTTCAGCACACGGGGAATTACTACCCATACCTATCCCTACCATCGAAACGATTGGCGGCGGTAGCGTGAGGTGTATGATGGCCGAGATCTTCGCTCCGGAAAAGGAATAAAAAAGCCGGCACCCGGGCCGGCTATAAAAGAAAACAGTCTTGCTTATGCTGAGACCCTTACCAGCTTTTCCCCCTTTTCCTCCAATTTGCCAATAGGCTCGATGAACTTATCCATTCCTTTTGACTGCAATAAACCAACCACCTCATCCATTGCATTGGGTGAAACGGAGAAAAGTAGACCGCCATTGGTTTGTGGGTCAGGCAACAGGCTAAATGCTTCCATTACATTCACTCCTTTTTCAAAAGCCACCTTATTACTATAACTATTCCAGTTACGGTAGGTGGCATCCGGAACGATCCTTTTAGCCAGGTAGTCCCTAACCCCTTCCAGCACGGGAATGCTATTGTAGAACAGCTGGGCGGTTAAACCACTCCCTTCTGCCATTTCTATCAGGTGGCCCATCAATCCAAAACCGGTAATGTCGGTCATGGCAGTTACCCCTGGGATATTTCCCAAAGAAGCGCCGATCTTATTGAGGGTGGTCAATTGCTTAACCATGGCATCATAATGCTCCGGGAGCAGCTCGCCTCTTTTCTGTGCTGTGGAAAGCACCCCAACCCCTAAGGGTTTGGTAATAAAAAGAAGGTCTCCTTCGCGGGCTGTATTATTCTGCTTCAGGTTCCTTATGTCGACCAACCCATTCACTGAAAGGCCAAAGATGGGCTCTGGAGAATCTATGCTGTGTCCCCCTGCCAATGGTATGCCAGCTTCCGCGCAAATAGCACGTCCCCCTTCAAGCACCCTTGCTGCAATATCTGCCGGTAATTTCTCCACAGGCCAGCCCAGGATCGCTATCGCAACGATCGGGTCTCCTCCCATCGCATATACATCACTGATAGCATTAGCCGCGGCTATCCTTCCAAAATCAAAGGGGTCATCTACAATGGGCATGAAGAAATCAGTAGTAGTGATCAATGCACTACCATTTCCCATATCATACACTGCGGCATCATCCTTTGACTCATTCCCTACCAGGAGCTTTGGGTTCACTGCCATTGGCGAAGTGGTGTGAACGATCTGTTCCAATACCTGCGGTGCTATCTTACAACCACAGCCAGCGCCATGGGAAAACTGTGTTAATCGTATCGTTTGTTCTGACATGTCTGGTTAATTATTTTCTTGTACAAATCCACTGCCGGCTGCGGTCAATAATAGCTGGGCATTCCGGGCCTCATCAACTGCCGTGCTGTTCAACATCCTTATCGGTGGCGCACCAGGCTCACGCGTATGGATACTTTTCCCATACCATTTATCGTAATACTTCAACAAGATGGTGAATGCCCCCTCAATATCATTTTCGATCAGGCAATTGATCGCCTGTTTGGTTTCCAGTCCGCCTAACCTTTTCTGGATGCGAAGTGTGGCCTGGATCAGGTTCTCCCTGTCGGCTACCCCATAATCCTTCACAATATGCTGAAGCCTTGCCTCAAATGGGATATCAATGAAGTAGCATTGTGCCTTTCGCATTTGTTTATAAAGGGGCTGGGGAATGAAAAGGTGCCCTATGCGCAGGCTTTCATCTTCCATCCAGATGGGACGGACCTTCCCGGGGGTCTTTTCCTGTTCTGATTTCAATACATTCCTCAGTGCACCCGCCAGGCAATTCTCAAACATCTCCTGGCTGGGTTGGGAAGAGAGTCCGAGGTGACCAAATGCCGAACCCTTATGATGGGCCAGCCCTTCCAGGTCTATAACGGGCTCGCCTAAACGCTCAAGCTTCTGCAGGATGTCAGTCTTTCCCGCCCCTGTATAGCCACCTATGATATGAATGGGCCATTCCATTTCAAAGGCATCCAACACAGAGCGTCGATAGGCCTTATAACCGCCAATGAGGGTGTACACCTTAAAGCCATACAGGTCCAGTAACCAGGCAACCCCTGCACTTCTCATACCGCCCCGCCAGCAATGGACCAGGACAGTTTGGTGTTCGGCACCTGGCCTGCCTTGCTTCTTCCAATCCTTCAGTAGCCGCTCCACCTCTTCCACCATCTTCCTCATCTTCACCCCAAAATAGTCAAGCCCTATTTTGATGGCATGCTCCCTGCTCTGTTGTTTATAAGCCGTTCCCACCACCTTTCGCTCTTCATCAGAGAAAAGGGGGAGGGAGTACGCACCTGGTATCCTGGCATGGGAAAATTCCCCGGGACTTCTTACGTCCAGGACGGGATAGACTTCAGCTAACTCCATGAACTTTTGTAGTTCCAGTGGTTTTACTGCCATGGCTGCAAATTAGTGCAGATTTTACTCTCTGTTCCTTTCATAAAAAATGCCCTTCGGGTCCGAAGGGCATTCAATTATCTACATCTGGATTATCCATTCATGCTGGCCAGGAACTCTTCATTGCTCTTGGTTCCACGCATACGCTTAAGCAATTCAGTCATAGCTTCTTCTGTATTCATATCATTCAGATACAAACGCAGCAGGTTCATGCGCTGCAAAACATCACGATCCAACAGCAGGTCATCCCTACGGGTTGACGATGCCACCAGGTCGATGGCCGGGAAGATACGGCGGTTGGCCAATCTCCTATCCAGCTGCAATTCCATGTTACCGGTACCCTTGAATTCTTCAAAGATCACTTCATCCATTTTACTACCAGTATCAATGAGGGCTGTTGCCAGGATGGTCAATGATCCACCGTTCTCAATTTTACGGGCCGCACCAAAGAATTGCTTGGGCTTTTGCATGGCGTTGGCTTCCACACCACCGCTGAGCACTTTACCACTGGCAGGCGCCACGGTATTGTGGGCACGGGCCAAACGGGTGATGGAATCCAGGAGGATGACCACATCATGACCGCATTCTACCAAACGCTTCGCTTTCTGGAGCGCCATGGCAGACACTTTCACGTGCTTCTCCGCCGGTTCGTCAAAGGTAGAAGCGATCACTTCAGCCCTAACGCTGCGCTCCATATCGGTCACTTCTTCCGGACGTTCATCGATCAGCACTACCATCAGGTAACACTCGGGGTGGTTGGCAGCAATGGCATTGGCCACTTCTTTCAACAGGACGGTCTTACCCACTTTTGGTTGGGCAACGATCAGTCCACGCTGGCCCTTTCCTATAGGGGTGAAGAGGTCGATCATCCTTGTGCTGTAACCATTTGGCTCGGTGAACAGGTTCAGCTTTTCGAATGGGAACAGAGGGGTGAGGTAATCGAAAGGAACCCTGTCACGCACTTCTTCAGGAAGCTTACCATTGATGGTCTCTACCTTCAAGAGTGCAAAATATTTTTCCCCTTCTTTTGGAGGGCGAACCGTACCGTTTACAGTATCACCGGTCTTCAGGCCAAAGAGCTTGATCTGGGAAGGAGATACATATACATCATCGGGGGAAGATAAGTAGTTATAGTCGCTGCTGCGCAGGAAACCATACCCATCAGGCATCATTTCCAATACGCCTTCCGCGGGAATAACCCCATCAAATTCTATGTTGAAATAATCCTTCTCCCTGCGCTGGTGGTGTTGGGGTCTTTGCTGGGGTTCAACGGGAGGCATAACCGGAGCAGGTTCTGCTTCCTGCCTGATCAGGTCACCAACTTCCGCTTCGGCTACCACAGATCCAAGTTCTTCATCTGCAGTGTCTACAGGCAAAACAGGCATCACTTCTTCTTCCTCGTTCAAAGGTAATTCCTGGGGTTTCTTGCGCGGCTTCTTATTGGGAGCCGGCTTTTCTTCTTTTTTTACTACCGGTTTTTTCTGCTCAACCTTCCTGGGCTTTTCTTCTTCGCTTTCCACAACAGCCTCCTCAGTGGTATGTGCAGTAGTAGCTTTTACAATTCGTTTCCTCTTGGTTTTCTCACCTGAATCGGTACTCTTTACCTCACTGGCCAGAACAGCCTGTTTGTCCAGGATCTTGTAGATCAGCTCCTGCTTGTCAAGTTTCTTTGCATTAGGGATTTTCAGTTGCTCCGCAATATCGAGCAACTCAGGAACGAGCATATCGTTCAGTTGCAGAATGTCGTACATACTAAGACTTGTGCTTTTTGTAAGATTTCAATCAGTCTTGTTAGTTGAAAAAAATCGAAATGATAATTGATTGATTGGGTGGCAGCAAGTGATGAGTTAGCGAGAGGATAAGAACTAATCAGCTTGATTCCAATGCAAGTTTAGGTCAAAAATGGCATTTTTTAAAAAATATTTCTGCCGAACCCCCTCTTAACAGGGTAAGCCAGCCCTTATTCTACTCTGTTTTCCAGCTCCCGGCCTTCTTCAAAATCATCTATATTCCGGAGCGTAACGGTAGCGATCTGGGTTAGCGCCTCATCTGTGAAAAAGCCCTGGTGTGCAGTGATCATAACATTAGGGAAACTCATCAGGCGAAGGATCTGGTCATCCTCAATGATCTCCTCGCTAAGATTATAAAAGAACAGTTTCTCTTCCTGCTCATAAACATCCATTCCCAGATAACCCAATTGCCCGTTTTTCAAGGCCTCGATCACCGCCGGGGTATCGATCAATCCACCCCTGCTGGTATTGACCAGCATGGCCCCTTTCTTCATTTGGCCAAGGTTCGCCGCATTGATGAGGTGGTGGGTGTGACTGTTCAGGGGACAATGCAGGGAAACAATATCGGATTGGTTAAAAAGTACAGGAAGTTCAACATACTCAACACCCTTTTCCTCCAGAAGCCTGTTCCTGGCTACATCATAGGCAATGACCCTGCAGCCGAAACCAAGCATGATGGAAGCAAATACTTCCCCGATCTTCCCGGTTCCTATTACCCCTACCGTTTTGCCATAGAGGTCAAACCCGGTAAGCTTATCAAGGGAAAAATTACCCTCCCTGATCCGGTTATAGGCCTTATGGGTCTTGCGGTTCAGTGCCATGATGAGGGCCACAGCATGCTCCGCCACAGCATGCGGCGAGTAGGCCGGAACGCGTAGAACTGTCATGCCAAGGGACCTTGCTGTTATGAGGTCAACATTGTTATACCCGGCGCAACGAAGGGCTACCAATCTGATTCCCAGCTCCTTAAGTTGCTTAAGCACCTTTTCGTCAAGTTTGTCATTCACGAAAACGCAAACTGCTTCATTACCGGCTGCAAGGTTGACTGTTTGTTCGTTCAGTCGCAGGTCAAAGTAGGTGATCTCATGCTTTTCATTGTAGCGATTGAAATACTGGCGGTCATATGGTTGGGTGGAGAAAAATGCTATCCTCATGTTGCAGTTTTGGCTAAAATAGCACGAAATGCCACGAACAGCTTTCATTAAACAGTAAAAACCCGAATAGGCTTATCTTTGCCAACCTTAATAAACAGGATATGTTCAACAAAAGAACCAAGATAAAAGAGCTGCTGACCTGGGAACCTGCCCAGCAGGAAGTTACCGTAATGGGATGGGTTAGAACCTTCAGGAACAACCAATTCATTGCCCTGAATGATGGCTCTACCAATACCAACCTCCAGGTGGTGGTAGAACTTGGCCAGTACGATGACGAGTTCCTCAAGCGCATTACCACCAGTGCTTCCCTGAAAGTTACCGGTGTAGTGATCCCTTCCCTGGGAAAAGGCCAGAAACTTGAAGTGAAAGCATCCGCTGTGGAGATCCTGGGAGACAGCGATCCTGAAAAATACCCTTTGCAACCCAAGAAGCATAGCCTTGAATTCCTCAGGGAGAAAGCCCACTTGCGCTTCCGGACCAATACATTCGGGGCCATTTTCAGGGTTAGGCATAGCCTGGCTTTTGCTGTACACAAATTCTTCCATGAGAAAGGGTTCCTTTACCTCCACACTCCTATCATCACGGCCAGTGATGCAGAAGGTGCGGGTGAAATGTTCAGGGTAACCACCCTTGACCTGGGCAACCCGCCACGCAATGAAGATGGCAGCATCAATTTCAAGGAAGACTTCTTTGGACGCAGCACCAACCTTACGGTGAGCGGACAGCTGGAGGGCGAACTGGGTGCCACTGCCTTTGGTGACATCTATACCTTCGGTCCAACTTTCCGTGCGGAGAACTCCAATACAACACGCCACCTGGCTGAGTTCTGGATGATCGAACCGGAGATGGCCTTCTATGACATCGAAGACAACATGAACCTTGCAGAAGAGTTCATCAAATACATCATCCGTTTCGCCATGGACAATAACCGTGAGGACCTGGAGTTCCTGGGACAGCGACTGGCAGAAGAAGAAAAGCAACTGCCGCAGGATAAGCGTAGCGAGATGGGCCTGATCGAGAAACTTGAGTTTGTCCTGAATAACGACTTCGAACGCATCACTTATACAGAAGCTATCGACATCCTCCTGCAATCACCTGCCTACAAGAAGAAGAAATTCCAATACGATGTGAAGTGGGGAATTGACATGCAGAGTGAACACGAGCGCTACCTCGTAGAGAAACATTTCAAGAAGCCTGTGATCGTCAGGAACTACCCTAAGGACATCAAGGCCTTTTACATGCGCCTGAACGATGATGGTAAGACCGTTGCGGCGATGGATATCCTGGCTCCCGGCATTGGCGAGATCGTAGGTGGTTCACAAAGGGAAGAACGCCAGGAGGTGTTGGAAGCAAGGATGAAGGAAATGCATGTACCCGCAGATGAATTGTGGTGGTACCTCGATACCAGGAGGTTTGGTACCGTTCCCCATGCGGGATTTGGGCTGGGCTTTGAGCGCATGGTTCAATTTGTTACCGGTATGGGCAATATCAGGGACGTGATCGCCTTCCCCCGCACCCCAAAGACAGCTGAATTCTAATCTATACTATGGATTCAAAATGAAAAAGACCGAAGCCCATCGCTTCGGTCTTTTTTGTCCTCCATGATTCATTGATTTTTTTGCTATAGCACCATTATGGAAAACACAGGCATCGCCATCTCATTATCAAACCCCAAACATATGGCAGAAATGATGGCAAATGCCGCTTCCAGTGGCAAACAGGGAGCTATTACCCGTAGCAAAAAACTATCTACAAGAGTAGACCTTACCCCAATGGTTGACCTGGGTTTCCTGCTGATTACCTTCTTCATTTTCACTACCCAGCTCAGCAAGCCGGCCGTACTTAAGTTCAACCTGCCTGCGAACGGCTCACCATTATTAACAGGAGAATCAACAACTCTTACAATCATTCCAATGGCCAATGACAGTTTATTTTATTTCCACGGGGAACTGGAAACTGCACTCAGGCAAGAACAATATGGCACAACAGGCTTTCATTGGGAAACTGGTATCGGTGAGATCATAAGGACCAAGAAGAAAATGCTTGCCCAAACCGGCAAGCTCAATGATCTCTTTGTCATCATTACCCCCACTCCCTCCTGCAGCTACAAGAATATTGTTGACCTAATGGATGAAATGCTGATTAATGATGTGAAAAAATACAGCTTTAGCGATGATGGTGCTTTATTGGATATGATCGGCCATCATTAATATCCGGGTACTCTCCAAAAACTACATAAAATATAAATCCAGCATGCTGCATTGGCCACTTCTGGCATAGCTTTGCTATATGACTGTATCGAAGCCATCCTGTCCTTTTTGTAAATGCGAAGCCTTGCAACCAAAATTCAAGGGGCTTTACCATCCTTACAAAAAAGAATACGGACCCTTCGACTACTTGTGTTGTAATAATTGTAAATCACTCGTCATTCATCCCTTACCATCAAACCAAGAACTCCAGGACTTATATAAAAGCCTTCAAAACGGAATGATCCCAAAGATCACCCAACTAAGGGAGCAATTCCCATTAAAGAGCTGGTACAACCAATGTATCGATCATGCTATTAAGGATTTTTCTGAAATTGATGCCAAATCAGTATTCACCTGGATGGATATTGGCGCTGGCAATGGAAATCTATCTGTCTTGATGGCCAATAGGTTTCCTCTTAGTAAAGGTATTGCCATAGATTTTGGTGAAAAGCCTGAAAAATTAAAAGATCTGCCAAATATTGAATGGCTGCAAGCCAACCTGGATGGTCCCGACTTCAACACACTGGCCAATTCCCATAAAGCTGATCTTATCCTTTCCATAACAGTTATGGAGCATATATCAGATCCGACTTCATTCCTTAAAGGACTTTGCAAGCTGGCAAAGCCAGGTGGAAGGGTTTACTTAAGTACACCAGTCTACGGCAATTGGGTGTCTTACTTAATGGGTAAACGTTGGCCATACCTTATTGCCGGGGAGCATCTTCATCTTCCAACCCTTAAAGGTTTAAAATACTGGCTACAAAGGGAGGCGCACACCAGGCCATCCATGCAGTTAAACGCCAATACCAGCACAACAAAGATTCCCTACCCAATAGCTTATGTAGCAGGCTTTTTAAACATGCCACTCATTGGGAGGTTAATGCCTTCCTACCTGAATTTCCCATTCCCAACTGGGATGGCTGAAGCCTGGATCACGGTCAGTGAATGAGTCAACCCTGTTCAGGCTTCCTTCTTCACCACTTCAGCGATAGTTTGATTTCGGATCAGGTCGGTCACCTGGGCTTCCAGTTTGCGAATTTTAGCGTAAAGTTTGATCAGGATGAACCAGAATAACAGGATGCTAACATACATTACCAGGTCTGCTCCCCGACCAACTCCCAATTTATGGGCAAGTTTATTGGCCAATTCAGGCATTAAAACAAATAGTATAGCAACTGTTCCCAGCAGCAAAAGCAATAGCACATCTGCAATGGCTCTTTGCATCCTGCTATAAAAATAGAACCCAATAAAAAGGATCCCTGTCAATAATATTATCTGAATTCCACTCATAGTAATGTTGTAAGAAATCCAATACATCCAAGATATCACTTAAATAGCCTACCCATCATCACATCAAAAAGAATACGGATACCGGCGGACGATGACTGGCCTTTTGAAATGGAATAATCCGTATAAGCAACATGTACAGGCACTTCTTTCCACCTGAGGCGATGCTGCTTGACTTCAAAAAGGATCTCAGTGGCATGTGCCATCCTGTTTTCCCTCAACCGGATCTTTGCTGCAGCATGGGCGGACAGGCCCCTGAATCCATTATGTGCATCTGTCATTTTCATACCCGTCATGAGGCACTGAATGAACTTGGCAAGCCTTATAGTCTGATTCCTTAACCAAGGCATATTGCTTTCCTTGCCCATGAAGCGTGAACCAAAAACTATATCCGCTTCCTCATTAATCAATGGTTGCAATACAGCCGGTATATCCTCCAACTGGTGCTGGCCGTCCGAATCAAAAGTGACCAACATTCTTGCACCGCATTGTAATGCATAATCCATCCCTGTTTGCAAAGCTGCTCCCTGTCCGAGGTTTACGCGGTGACGCAATAAATGGACCGGACCTTTGAGTTCATCCAATAGGATTTTTGGGTCGGACCCGTCATCTACCACCACAATCTCATAGCGTTCACCTGAATCATTAAAACGTTGAAGCACTTCTTTTAACGCCTCCCGCTCATTGAACACTGGTATCACTATAAAAACTTGGCACATCATTACTGCGGGTTAATAAAACTAATATAACAATTATAATCAGTGTCGATGGTGGCAGTCTTCTTGAATCCATACCGGTCAATGAAAGCCTGGTGGGCCGAATTGGGTTCCCTGTAGGTAAAGAAAACCAATAATGACGGCCTGGTGGCTGTTAAACTGGTTTGGCTGTTCAATAGCTGGGCATGACGCATCAATTTAATATTATGCATAGCAGCATGATACATATTGCTATAGTCACTGGTAAATAGCACCATATCCGCATCATGCTTATCAGCAGCCTTTTTCAGCTGGTCAAGGTATTTTCTTGAATTACCGGTATAAATGGAATAAAAGATATTTTCCTCCGCCCGTTCGCGCCTGCTCTTCAAAAGCATCCATCCTACATGCAGGACCTGGAAAGCCAGTGATCCCCACAAAAACAAACCCACCAGGTATTTCACTCTGGTAAATGTTCCCCCGCTGATGAATGCCCAATGAATCAACACCAGTAAGATCAACAATAGTGGCAGTAAATAGTACCTTTCCTCGGACACAAACGTCCAACTTCCTCCGGTCCCCTGACCGCCATCAAACAGTATCCTCGCAGAGAGATACATTAACAAAATCAGCAGCGCCAGTGAAGGAAAGAACATTACATAGACCAACCGGCCAAATACACTTGCCGGCATCCTGCATTTGTTAATAAATGCACCTGAAACCATTTTCCAGACCATTGGAACCAGGACAATCAGGGAAGAATAGAAAAAATAAACAGAAACATCACTATAAGGAACCTTAAACAGGTACGACAATTGTAATACTATAAAAACATGATGGGCTATCGCATGCCAGAATAATGGGGCTATACCCATAGCCCTGGATAGATCAAAGCCCTGTGCCCATTTCCCAAAATACGTAACCTGTTCACCAAGCAGATAGTTCATGAGAAAATAGCCCCCTGTTCCCAACAGCAATATCCCTCCTAACAACAACCCGTTTTTTATCCGGAACCATTCCTTATTTATAACCCCATTCCAGATAGTCATTAAAGGAAAAACTGCAATAACCGGCAGGTACATATACCGGAAGTAAAATGCAGCCAATGACCAAAATGCTACCACTAATATGTAAGAAACACTTTTACTATCCCAACGTTTAAGAAATACATAAACACCTAAGAAAAGTGATCCTGCTGCAAGATGATCGGTTGGCATTGAAAATAGAATTCCTTCATTGAATTCAGTCGCCTTAAAGCCTAATACCATGCATTGCAAAATGATGGGAAAACCTATGAGTGTGGTTATTCTCCAGATTGCATACAAATAAAGTACGGCCCCGGACACATCAAGGATGGTGGCACTCAATACCTGGTCCATTCCGGTTAACCAGAGAAAAGGGACCAACAACAAACTGTAAAGTGGCGGCCACTCAAGCAGCCAATCGTTGTACACGGTATTAATGTCCGGCAAATGAATAACAGGAATCGTATAGCCAAAGCCTTTTGCCCAATTAATTGCTGCAGTCATTTGAAGTGCCCTGTCCCCATCCATTACCAGGTAGGATTGAAGCAGAAGACTTTTAAGGAAAATACAACATAAGAATAATCCAGCAACTATAAATTTCTCAGCGATAACACTGTGACCCGTATTTGCAATCGAATGTTGGCTAATTTTCATAATAGACGAGTAGCATTATCTGCCTTGTTATGAAATAATGCAGCACCGATCAAATAAAGGCTTAAAAATATCAATGCTGAAAAATTGAACATCTGGAACCTGGGAAAGCAGGCTGTTCCATTGTAAGCAAGGGAGGGCATTACCAAAAGTGCAGCCAGGAAAAGCCAACCCCAGAAAACCAATGTTTCATGCTGTAAGAGCGCTTTGCCCATTTTCCAAAGAACGACCCACCCCAATGGGATAAACAGCAATGACATGATTTCATTGGTAATGCTGAAAAACCCGACATCTATTCCAAAATACTGCAGGAACACCAGCTCATAGGGCTCCACCATGGAAAACCAGAAATATTCTTTCGGGGTCATGCTCATCCGTTCTGCCCACCAGGAATAATCTGCGAAATACACAAGTTTTCCTGCAAAAAAATAATTGTGCAGGAATGGAAGGCATAATACAAGGGAAAAGGCCAGGGCATTCCAGCCTTTGTTCTTCTCCATCACAGGAAAAACGAAGAAGGAGGATACCAGCGCAACGGGTACGAAGGTTTGACGGACAAATGCAGCAAGGCCGAGAAATACCAGACAAGCGCCATACCATCTGCGATGGTAGGTTAAGAATGATAGGATCATCATCAGGATGGCCAGCCATTCGGTCAATCCCATCAGCATACTTTTCAGTAGACTGGGTACCATACCAATAAAGAATAAGGAGACAAGGACAGGGCCTCCCGGAATTTCCCTTTCTTTCCTTAAAGTACAAACCAGCGAAATCATGGTCATCAGAATGAACAACTCCCCGATGAATTGAATCACCCTGAACAATTGGCCATCAGTCAGGAAAAGAAGTGCAGCGAGGTAATATTTATAACCCGGCTGGTACAGGTAGTGATTCCCAATGTTGGTTCCCAATAAGTGGCCATCGTAAGAGCAAAGGGTCTTATGCTCATACATGTAATTGGCCGCCCTTTGATAAAGGTGGCTATCTGTTCCGCTAACATAATCGTACACTTCAGGAATATGGTGGAACAAAGGAAGCTGGATCGCCAGGCATGCAACCAATCCCGCAATCATTACCCTGGATGTTGACATCTTCCCGAAATAGGATAGACAAAAAGCCAGGAGTACAGCCGTCATAGGACCTACATAAAAGGCAAGCATTTCTTCCCCGTTGGAAATTTTGAAGTCCTTCCACAGCCACCTGTCCAGTACATAAGTTAGTCCCATGGATGGCAGTATGAAAATAAGCGCTAGCCATCCCGGTGCAAATTGCTTCACAAAGGAATCAAGGCTCTTATCCATGCGGGTCAAAATATCCTTCATCGCTGGTTCTTATAACTTTTGATCCTGACCGAAAGGTTTTCCCTTATGTTCATATAGAACAAATTGATGTCGCCTATATGGTAATTCCGGGAAGTGTACAACCAACTGCCGGGAAACTTTGGCCTGCTGATCCATAGGAGGTCCTTATACACCTGGGCATCACTGACAGCAGGAACCAACTTATCAAAATTCCTTAGGATCGCTCCCTTATGCATCCCAACTGACGCATAACTGGTATCGGTCTTCCAGTTTAGCGGGTTCACTACCACTGAACGCCTTGACGAAGGCTTGTAATCCGGTTCATAGTCTCGCCGGAAGGTACGCCATGCCACATAACATCCGGTTGCTGTTGAGTCCCGGCAAGGCTGGAGGGAGGTAAAGTAATCCGGCTCCACCTGGATGCCTATGATATAGGCTGCTACCAACTGCTTCTGTAAAGGCTTGCCTTCAACCAATTCCCTGATCAGTCGCTTGCTGTGCGTGGTTCCCTGGCTATGGGAAGCGATCACAAAAGGCTTTCCCTTGTTTTCGTTGGCCAGGTAGTATTCAAAGGCAGCTTTTACATCCTGGTAGGCAATATCAAATGCCTTTAAGGCCTGAGAAGTATCCTTGTCATAATAGCTCTGGATATGCGCCTGCCTGTACCTGGGGGTAAATACATTGCATTCATTAAATGCAGAAGCCTGGTACTTGATACTCGACCCATCTATCTTGTTGTTGAGCTCCGCATCATCAATGGCCGCATTCCAACGTTTTGCCTTTTTGTGGGTATAGATCGTTGGATAGATAAAGAATACATCAACGGAACTATCCTTTACATAGTTTTTTTGCAAAGCTGCCGGCACCAGGTCAGAGGGATCCTGCTTCCCTGGATGGGCGGCCCAATAGGCAATTTGGGAATAATCAGGTGCCGGTTCTATATCATTATTTACTGGAACGGAAAGCCTGGGCCCGGAGGAACAGGCCGACAGCAACAGGCCGCCTATCAACGGCAATAGGCTTAAATAAAGGGATTTGGTTAATTTCACGGCCTAAAATAATACATTTCCTCACTGTTAAACGATTGTGTATGGCCATTCCTGTAGTTGACCTGGCTGATTTCCTTAGCAACGACCCCACCCGGAAGCAACAATTCGTCCAGCAATTGGGCAAGGCATATGAAGACGTAGGATTTGTTGCAGTAAAGAACCATGGCATCCCCGATGACCTGATCGCGGACCTGTACAAATATGTCCAGCAGTTCTTTTCCCTGCCGCTGGAAAAGAAAAAAGGCTATGAGATCCCTGAACTTGCGGGACAAAGGGGATATACCTCTTTTGGAAAGGAACACGCCAAGGGCAGTGATGCGCCGGACCTGAAGGAGTTCTACCAGCATGGGCAGACCGTAGAGGATATTGATCCCGTGAAAGCTGAATATCCCGATAATGTAAGTATTGAAGAAGTACCCGGCTTTACTCCAACCTTCAATAAGGCTTACCGGGCTTTCGAAAAATCAGGTAAATCCTTGTTGCAGGCCATAGCCCTTTACCTCGGGCTTGATGAACATTATTTCGATGACCATATCCATAATGGGAATTCCATCCTTCGCGCCATCCATTACCCTCCTATTACCCAGGAACCCAAATCTTCCATCAGGGCTGAACAACATGAGGACATCAACCTGATCACCCTACTGGTGGGTGCCAGCGCCGATGGCCTGCAGATCCTGACCAAGCAGAACGAATGGGTGGGCGTAACCTCCCTACCGGAGCAGATCGTAGTGAATGTGGGGGATATGTTGCAGCGACTGACCAATAACAGACTGCGCTCTACTACCCACCGTGTGGTAAATCCCCCGAGGGAAATGTGGCATACCAGTCGCTTTTCCATTCCCTTTTTCCTGCATCCCAAGAGTGCCATGAGCCTTGCCTGCCTCGAAAGCTGTATCGATGGTCAGCATCCAAAGGCCTATCCCGATGCCACTGCCGGGGAATATCTCGATGAACGCCTGAGGGAGATCGGCTTGAAAAAATAGCCCGGGGTGGTTCTTATGATTATGCGAACCACCTTCATAAATACAAAAAGCTCCCCTGGTCCAATAGTTCCAGGGGAGCTTTTTTACTTCCCACCCCCCGGTTGCCCCTTTTTCAACAACACCTATCCCCTTTCCTTGCCCCGGAAGTGCTTCAGTGTTTTCACGGTATTTTGACCAGCGGCTTCCAAATTCCCCTTTTCCTCCTTAATTTCTACATTCCAAACCATTCTACTTATGCCAACAACCATTCCTTCAGCAGCACTTAAGCTGCTGTCGGGGGGACTGCTACTTGGAGTTCTGTTCCAGACAGAAGCTCATTATTCCCCTTTGCGCTCCTTCAAGCCATTTGCTGACTCCACTAAAAAAGATACCAGCAAATTCACCGAATTCAAGTCACTACCGCTTAAGCCTAACCGAAAAATTAAGCTTAACACCAGTGAAGGCACCTGGATGTCGGTAGATGTGCACCCGGATGGGAAGTCGCTGCTCTTCGACCTGATGGGTGATATCTATACCATTCCCATAGCCGGCGGCAAGGCTACGCAGGTAACGAAGGGCATCGCCTTTGATGTCCATCCCAAATACAGTCCGGACGGGAAAAGGATCCTGTTCATTTCCGATCGTAGCGGAAGCGATAACCTTTGGTACATCGATACAGAAAAACAGGACACAGTACAATTAACGAAGGATCCCAGCCAGAATATCCCGGGCGCAAGCTGGACACCGGATGGTGAATATGTGGTGTATGCCAAGGGAAGGATGAATGTGCAGTTGTTCATGGTACATCGCGATGGTGGGGGCGGTACACAGCTGATCGATGCACCACCCACCCTGAAGACCATTGACCCTGCAGTAAGTGCAGATGGACGGTACATTTATTTCTCCCGCCGCTTTGGTCCCTGGAACTACAATGCAACGATGCCCCAATACCAACTGGGTGTCTATGACAGGGAGAACGCCAAGGTCACTACCATTACCAGCCGGTACGGTTCTGCTTTCAGGCCTGTGCTCTCCAGGGACGGTAAATGGCTGGCCTACGGCAGCAGGTTTGAAGAGAAGACCGGGCTGGTCCTAAGGAACCTGGCTACAGGTGAGGAAAAATGGCTGGCCTATCCCGTACAACGAGATGAACAGGAATCCATCGCCACAATGGGTGTATTGCCAGCCATGGCATTTACGCCAGACAGCAAAGCCCTTATTGCATCCTTTGGCGGAAAGATAAAGCGCATACCCATTGATGGTAGTGCCATTACCGAAATTCCCTTCACCGTTGACACGGAAATAGAAATGGGCGAACAACTCGATTTCCAATACCCCATTTCAGACTCCTCCCATGCGTTGACCACCCAGATCCGTGATGCCGTTCCTTCTCCGGATGGGAAGAAACTGGCCTTCACTGCATTGAACAGGCTGTATGTGATGGATTACCCCAATGGTAAACCCAAAAGGGTTACCAGTAATAATTTCACAGAGGCCATGCCAACCTGGGCACCAGATGGAAACAGCATCGTGTTCAGTACCTGGACACCTGAGGGCGGGCATTTGTTCAGGACCTACCTGAATGGCAAAACACCCGTTCAACAACTCACCAGGGTTGCAGGACTTTACCAAAATCCTGTATTCAATAATACGGGAGACAGGGTGGTGTTCCTCCAAAGCAACACTGAGACCTATAAAACCGCTATTTCACCTTTTTACAATGGAGCCGAGGATAACCTTAGCTGGGTACCTGCCAATGGTGGTGATATCAGCATCATTGATAAAGCCAATGGACGCTATAACCCCCATTTCGTGAAAGGCAGCAACCGCATCTACCTGAATAATGCAGGAAGCCTGGTCTCCATTCAATGGGATGGTACGGATGAGAAGGTACATGCCAAGATCACCGGTATCACTACCTATGGCATGAGCAATTTCCAGAATGGAAGACCGGTAATGGATAAATGTATCCTTACCGAGGCTTCGGCTGAGGCCATGGAACTCACCATGCCGTCCAATGCCGCCTTCATCAAAATGTCACCATCAGGCAACAGGGCGCTGGCCCAGATCAACAACGAGATCTATGTGATCAATATCCCCATGACCGGTAAAACAGTTAACATCAATGTAGCAGATGCCGGCAATGCCATTTTCCCTGCCAGGAAGCTTACTGAAGTGGGAGGTGAATTCCCTGCATGGGAAGGGAATGGCAAAAGGGCCCATTGGAGCCTGGGCAATGCCCATTTTGTTTACGATGTAGATCTTGCCAGGCAGTTTGAAGACAGCCTGAAGGAAGCCAAGAAACTGGAAGCGAAAAAGTTGGCCGATTCATTGGCCAGGGCCAGCACCGACACCCTGAAAGCGAAACTGGATAGCGCCCTGGCAAAAGCAGATACTTCCAAGGCCAAAGCAGACAGCCTTGCGAAAAAGAAAAAAGAAGAGCCTAAGTACAGTCCGGAAGAAACAGCCATCAAGGTCTATTTCGAGCGTGACCTCCCGGCAGGTACCGTTCTGTTGAAGAACGCCAGGATCATTACCATGAAAGGTGAGGAAGTGATCGAAAATGGGGATATCCTCGTAGTCAATAACCGCATTAAGGCAGTGGGTAAGACCGGTACCCTTACTGTTCCCGCAGGGGTGAAAACCATTGATTGTACCGGCAAGACCATTACCCCCGGCTTTGTTGATACACATTCGCATATGTGGCCAAACTGGGGAATCCATAAGAACCAGATCTGGATTTATGCAGCCAACCTCGCTTATGGGGTAACCACCACTATGGATCCCCAGACCAGTACAACGGATGTATTGACCTATGGCGATATGGTTGAATCGGGTGCCATGGTTGGACCAAGGGTTTATTCCACCGGACCGGGAGTTGGATTCTGGAGTTACAATGTGAAAGACTCTGCACAGGCCGAAACTATTCTCCAGCAGTACAGCAAGTATTATAATACCAAGTACATCAAGATGTACCTGACCGGCAACCGCCAGCAGCGCCAGTGGATCATCATGGCGGCCAAACGCCAGGGACTGCATCCTACTACCGAAGGAGGCCTGAATTTCAAGCTCAACATGACCAACTTGCTGGATGGCTATCCCGGTCATGAGCATGCTATACCTGTTTACCCCTTATTCAAGGATGTGACCCAAACGATCGCAACCTCCCAAATGGCAGTCACCCCCACCTTACTGGTCGCCTATGGAGGCCCCTTTGCCGAGAACTACTACTTCCAGACCGAAAATCCCTATCATGATAAAAAGATGCAGTACTTCATGCCCTATGAGGAGCTCGCGGAAAAGACACGCAGGGTGCAGGGATGGTTCATGCCGGAAGAACATGTATTTACCAAACATGCCAGGAGCATGAAGGCGCTCGTGGAAAGCGGAGGCCTGGCAGGTATCGGCAGCCATGGCGAGTTCCAGGGCCTGGGTTACCATTGGGAGCTCTGGGCCATGAAGAGTGGTGGCATGAAGAACCATGATGCCCTCAAAGTGGCCACCATATTGGGCGCAAAGACCCTGGGGCTCGACAGGGACCTGGGATCCATTGAAAGCGGCAAACTGGCAGACCTGGTCATTATGGATAAGAATCCCCTGGAGAATATCCGTAACAGCAATGCCATACAATATGTGATGAAGAATGGCCGCCTCTACGATGGAAATACCTGTGATGAGGTCTATCCCAAGGCCAGGAAACTGGATAGGAGCGAGTGGAACCAGCAAAAACCACCAACCAATACCGGAATCACGGAATAGCAGTTTAATCCGCATTTAAGGACCAGTTCCCAGCAAAAGGCCGTCAAGAGACGGCCTTTTGCCATTAATAATCAACCGTTTAAAAAGGATAGTTGGGGCCAGGTCTAACACCCATTGACATCCCATCAGCAGAAATACCGTTCATACTTGAATTTTACCATTCGCAACATCTGTGAAAAAATTTTTCTATGTGAGCGAATTCCTGAAATCCTCTTCAGAACTGCATTCCAACCAAAACCTATTATCTTTTTATAAAAATTACCTCCCATAATTAGGTACTTTGTGTTGCATAGTACTGAAACATTATCTATGTTTGTGTTGTCAAAGTAATTGAACAGGCTGGTGGCAAGGCCAGCGAAACGGCGGAACTAACCTTATCCTTATAACCTTATCCGAATTAAACCTTATCCACGCCGCTGACACTGCCACCAGCCATAAAAACTAGAATCGCCATGAATATAGAAAACACACAAAGCCAGATGCGGAAGGGGATACTGGAGTTCTGTATCCTGTCCGTCATCCGCCGCGGTGAGGCTTACCCGAGTGATATCGTGGACGAAATGAAGGCGGCCAACCTGCAGATCCTGGAAGGCACCCTTTATCCACTACTCACCAGGCTGAAGAACGCAGACATGCTCACCTACCGTTGGGTAGAAAGCAACTCCGGCCCCCCGAGGAAATATTTCTCCCTCACCGCAAAAGGAGAAACCTTTTACCAGGAACTGGAAGCTACCTGGAATGAGTTGGCCAACGGAGTGAAAGCACTCACCAGCAAGTCAGAATCACTTCCAACTGTCCCTGAAAACCCAACAACCAACTAAACTTCAACCAAGCTAATACGAGAATTATGAAAAAGGTAATCAACATAAACTTCCAGGGCAGGGTGATCCCGATCGAGGAGACCGCTTACGACCTGTTGAAGCACTATACCGAGAGCCTGCGTCGCTACTTCGCTAATGAAGAAGGCCGCGACGAGATCATCAATGATATTGAAGGGCGCATTGCCGAGCTTTTCTCCGACAGGCTGAAGAAAGGCAGCACCTGCATCACCGATGAGGATGTAAATGCCATCATCGCCAGCATGGGTCGCCCGGAAGATTTTGAAGCTGCAGAGGCCGAAACCTCCAGTGCTTCAGGAAATTCATCTTATACTAACACTCATTCAACTTCGGGTACCGGCTTCAGTGGCGGCGGCGCTACCTCTGGTGGCTATACCGGTCCCGCTGGCCGTGGTAAACTCTACCGCAATGCTGATGACAAGATCATCGGTGGTGTATGTAGCGGTCTGGCCAACTACCTGGGCATCGACCCCGTGATCATGAGGATCATTTTTGTCCTCCTCTTTGGTGCCTTGTTCTGGGTATACATCCTGCTGTGGATCATCGTTCCATCGCAGAGCCTGCAGTCAAACGTTACCAAGCGTTTGTACCGCAACCCCGACGATAAGGTGATCGCCGGTGTGGCAGGTGGTCTCGCCGCCTATTTTAACCTCCAGCCCTGGATCCCCAGGTTGATCTTCGCCCTGCCCATCATCCTTGGCATTGTGGGCGGAAGCTTCAACGCTTTCTTCTGGGATTGGGACTTCATGGCCGGCCCTCGATTCATCTCCGGCGGACTGGGTAGTACCCTGTTCGTAGTGTACCTGATCCTCTGGATCGCAGTACCCTATGCCAATACTGCAGCCGAAAAGCTTGAAATGAAGGGTGAGCGCATTGACCTGAATTCTATCCGCGACACTGTTAAAGGTGACCTGGAAAATTTTAAGCACAGGGCGCAAAGCTGGGGCGCTGAAGTGAAAGAAACAGCCCAGCAATTAGGTGAGAAAGGACGTAGCATGGCCTATGAGGCGGCCCCAACAGCAAGGAGGGCAGGCAGTGGGATCGGCAATGTGATCGGTATCCTCTTCAAGGCTTTCTTCCTCTTCATCGCTGCTATCATTGCCCTGTCACTGTTCGCCGCCCTGATGGGTATCCTGTTCAGCGGTATGGCCGTGTATCCCTTGAAGGATTTCTTCCTGGAAGGTTTCTGGCAAAATGCCCTGGCCTGGAGTAGCCTCTTCCTTTTCCTGGGTGTTCCCGCCATCGCGCTGCTCACCTGGGTAGTACGCAGGATCATGGGTGTAAGAAGCACCAATAATTACCTGGGCTACATTTTCGGTGGACTGTGGATCTTAGGCTTGTTCAGCTTTGTTTTCCTTGCCGGCATGGTTGCCCGCAACTTCAAGAACAGGGCTGGTGTAGAGAACCCGGTTACCATCGCCCAGCCATCCAAGGACAAGCTTTTCGTTGATGCTATCGGTAACAATATCCGCTACTATGGTGATGACTGGTTCGGGATCGAATGGGATGAAAATGCCCCCTTCTATGGGATCAACCGCGATAGCCTGATGCTGAAGACTGTCAGGGTAAATGTGGTCAAGAGCAAGGATTCTTCCTTCCATGTGTACACCATCCGCTTCAGCAGGAGCAACGATAACATCAGGGCTAAAGAACTGGCTGAACATATCGAGTTCCCGATCACCCAGCAAGACAGCATTCTCCAACTGCCCCGTGGCTTTGTGATCACCAACAAGGACAAGTTCCGTAACCAGCAGGTACTGGTGGTGATCGAAGTACCGGTAGGTAAGAAGATTGAACTGGACGGCAGCCTCGAAGACTACGAATGGTTCAATGTAAATGCTAACCGCAGGAGAGGATTCAATGTTACCTGGGACGAGAATTGGGATGATAGCTACGATTGGGACTCTGATGTCGAATATATCATGACCCGGGAAGGACTGGAAAGGACCAATAAGACCACTGAAAAGGAACTGAAGAACGGGGATTTCAAGATGAAGATCGATGAGAACGGTGTGATCATTGAAGGTAAGGGAGAGTTCAAGGAAAATAAGGACGGTGATTATGAATACAAAGGACCGGATAAGAAAGACAAGAAGGATTCCACTACCATCAAGATAGAAGGCAAGATCTCACAAACAGATGCGATCGATAAGGAACAGGACGCAGAAGAAACCGAGTCCAATTCCACCTTAAGCAGCCTTCGCCAGCTCAAGCAGGCGGCCATTGACAACCATTCACCCTTCCTGATACTGAGCACCCTGCTCAGGTAAGATATCACCAACCCGGCCGCCGGTTTTCTATAGTGAACCCTGGCGGGGTTGAAGTTGGAACGGCCCCTGGTCTTATACCCGGGGCCTTTTTATGCCCCTGCCTGTCCCGACACAGTTTCCAATAGTACCTATATTTGGGAATGACCACCAAGCAACCCTCCATATTTCACCTATCCGTTATCGTTAGTGCCCTGGGATTCTTTGTGGATGTGTATGATCTCCTCCTTTTTGGGATCATCCGCAAGCCAAGTCTTACCGACCTGGGATTAGGTCCCGAGGAAGTATTGACGCAAGGCGAATTCATCATCAGTATCCAGATGATCGGGCTACTGGTGGGCGGTATTCTATGGGGAATGTTGGGCGACAAGAAGGGAAGGTTAAGTGTATTGTTTGGCTCCATCCTATTGTATTCGGTGGCGAATATCCTCAACGGTATGGTCACCACAATTCCCCAATATATCATCCTCCGGTTTATTGCCGGGGTTGGCCTGGCCGGCGAGCTGGGGGCAGGGATAACTCTTGTTAACGAGCTTCTTCCCAAAGAGAAAAGGGGGATAGCTTCTGCCATGGTGGCCAGCTTCGGTATCCTGGGTGCCGTTACGGCCTTCTTCATGAAGGAATGGTTCCACTGGAGAACCTGTTACTATATCGGCGGAGGCCTGGGCATCCTTTTATTGCTCTTACGGATATCTGTAGCCGAAAGTGGATTATACAACAAGGTCAAAGAATCATCCTTATCACGGGGTGATTTCCTGATGTTCTTCAATAACCGGGAAAGATTCAGCAGGTACATGCGCTGCATCCTCATTGGCATCCCCGCCTGGTATATCATTGGCGTGCTGGTTACATTCTCTGACCAGTTTGCGAGGGAGTTCGGCATCGAAGGAATTGATCCTGGTAAGGCCATCATGTACCAATACATGGCCATTGCTTTTGGCGACCTTACCGTTGGGTTACTCAGCAACTACCTGAAAAGCCGGAAGAAAGCATTGTTCATTTTCTATGCGATCACTGCCCTTTTTATTATACTCTACTTCAACCAGGATGGCGGAACAGCTGAACGGTTCTATTGGATCTGCGCCGGACTTGGTTATGGAACAGGATTTACGGTAGTATACATCACCATGAGTGCAGAACAATTCGGCACCAACCTCAGGGCCACAGCCGCCATCAGCATCCCCAATATGGTTCGTGGGGCATTACCCCTGATCATCCTGCTCTTCAAAGGAATGAGGGAGATCACTGGGTCCTATGTTACCGGTGCATGGGTAACCGGCGTGATCCTGATGGGTATTGCCGTTATTGCAGCATGGAAAACAGAAGAGACCTTTGGTAAAGACCTTGATTTCGTCGAGACCCCTTAAAGAAGAGATATAACTTTACCAGCCTAGCAGTGCTTTCAGTTTCAGGTCAAGGTTACTGTATACGAGGAACAAGAATAAACTATCAACCAACCCATGGGCTATGATACATACCCATAAGTTGTATCCGGTCCTTATAAACAACCAGCCAAAGAGGATTCCTGCCAAAAAAGTAATCGTGATCCCGCTAGGTCCCTGATAAAGATGGATCAGGGCAAATGCTACAGCTGATAACAAAATGGCCAACCAATTTTTTCCTGTTAGCACTTTGATCCTTTCCAGTATGAACCCCCTGAAAACCACTTCCTCGCAGAATGCAGCTGTAATCCAAATCGACAACATCATTCTTGCAAAAACCTTTGTATCTCCCCTGAGCTTATCAAACCTGGTTAGGTCAGTAACCTGACCGGTCAGTTTTTCAATAAATGGTGTAAATACCCAGTCAATTAGCACCCAAAAAATCACCCCATACAGGATCCCCAGCAAGAGGGTGGATAAAAACGAGCCCGCATTGATTACCCCCGTCCTTTTCAAACTCTTTTCATCATTCCAGGCAAAAAAGAATACGGCAAGTGTGCATATTACCAGTGAACCAATTGATAACCACATGCCGGGGGGCAGGAACTGTGGCAAATAGATAACTATTGCGATGATCGCCAACTGGAGTAGGGGCTTGGTTGGTTTGCTAAGTGCGAGGGATGATGACATGTGCTGACAACTTTATATTTAGGTAGTAACAATTGTCATAGCAATACGGAATCCAAAGTGTTGAACTTTGGATTCCGCCACTACAGCCTTGCTTCATGTCAGGATTTAAAAGTATGATTTATAACATGCCTGGAATAGCACACCCTCTTAAACCTTATTGATATCAAACGGTAATCTGCGTATACGTTTGCCTGTTGCTGCAAAGATGGCATTGCAAAGTGCAGGCGCCAAAGGTGGCAAACCGGGTTCACCAACCCCTTTGATCTTCCCCCCATCAGCTATATAATGTACCTCTATTGGTGGGGTCTCGCTCATCCTTACCACCGGGTTATTATGGAAGTTGGATTGAACCGTCCTTCCCCTGTCAAAACTGATACCGTTCTTGATGGCTGCTGAAAGTCCCATGATCACAGCCCCCTGTACCTGGCCTTCTATGGTATCAGGGTTGACTATGGTGCCCAGGTCAATGACCGCATATACTTTCTCGATCTTCACACCATCGCCTTGCTTCGACACTTCCACTACCTGGCCACAAAGCCCTGCAAAGAACTCCCATTGGGCTACGCCCCTTCCCCATCCTTTGGGCAATGGCTTATCCCAATTGGACACTGCCCTTAGCTTCTCCAATACCTTCTTGGTATCCGAGTCCTTGGTCAGCATTTCCATCCTGAATACCATCGGGTCTTTACCTGCCGCAACAGCCATCTCATCAATGAAGCATTCATGTGAAAAGGCTAGCGTGGTACTGGTCACGGCACGCCATGCCGCTATGGGAATATGCAGGTCGGCATAAACATAGAGGTTCCTGATATTGGGGATCTCATACTGTTGTTCGCTGATCCCTTCTGTCATACCCCTGTCCGATTTGGTCTTGTCGTACTTGGGATCCCTTGATGCGTCTATGGATGGCGAGATCACTTTGTGCTGGAAGGCCAGTGCCTTGCCGTCAGCACCTATGGCACCCTTCATGGCAGAAAAGGTCATAGGCCTGAATGGTCCTTGCTGGGTGTCATCTTCCCTTGTCCAGATCACTTTGACCGGCTTCCCGATCTTCTTCGATACCTGAACGGCCTCATGTACATAGTCGGGATATAACCTCCGGCCAAAACCGCCGCCATTGAAGGTTACATTCACCTTCAGCTGCTCATCGGTTATGTTGTACTCCTTGGCAAAGTCGCGCTTGATGCCGCTGGGCACCTGGGTGGATGTCCAAATCTCCAATTGGTTCCCTTCCTTCCAATGGGCTACACAGTTCATGGGTTCAATGGGAGAGTGCGACACCATGGGTGTTTCATAGAACGCCTCCAGTTTTTTAGCAGCATCGGCGAAAGCCTTGTCAAAATCCCCAACTTTATGGTCTTCCACACCCTCTGTCTTGGCCAGCTCCCGCAACTGTTGCTCATAGGCCTTGGTATTGAAACTATCATAACCCTGGAAATCCCAGTTCACCTTCAATGCCTTCCTGCCCTGTAAGGCAGCCCAATAATTATCGGCAATAACTGCCACTCCGGTATAACGGTATTTACCAATGATCCTTTCGCAGGTAACCACATCTGTTACACCCTTGACCTTCCGGGCGGCGCTATCATCAAAGTTGACCAGCTTGCCCCCAAATACGGGACAACGCTCAACTGATGCATATACCATACCCGGCACTTCAATATCAATACCAAATACTGCACGTCCTGATGATTTCAGCGGCACATCAGGGCGCATCGTTTTCTTACCCAATATTTTAAAGTCCCTGGGGTCCTTCAATTTCGGCTCCTTGGGAATTTCAAGCTTGGAAGCTGCCTCGGCCAGTTCATTGTAGGCAAGGCTTTTCCCTGATGGGCGATGGTAAACTTTTCCCTGTTCTGCATAACATTCTTCCACCGGAACATTCCAGGTCTTTGCTGCCGCCGTCACCAGCATTTCCCTTGCCGATGCTCCCACCTTCCTTAATTTGTCATAACTGGACCTTACTGAAAAACTACCGCCAGAAAACTGGTCCGGCCCGAGTGACCTTTCCCCTCCTGATTGTTTGATCGTCACCTGGTCGAGGGAAACTTCCAGCTCCTCTGCGATCAGGGAAGGGATGGACTGGAACGTACCCTGGCCCATTTCCGGTTTCGTATTGAATATGGTGATGCCACCACCTTTCTCGATGATGATATATGGGGAAAGCTCGTAGGTCTCTGTTGCATCATTCATCAACACAACCGCATCGGCAATATTCCCCTTCACGTAAGAGAGGCCCAGGATGAATCCGGTACCAGTTAGGCCGGTCATCCTCAGGAAATTACGGCGACTAAGATTAGAAGACTGTTTTTCCATTGTTCAATAGTTGAATGGAGGTGAATTATTTCTTCATGAGTTCGGCAGCGCGGTGAATGGCACTGCGAATGCGTGGATAAGTACCGCATCGGCAAAGGTTACCCTGCATTGCCGCATCGATCTGTGCATCGGTGGGATTGGGGTTGCGCTTCAATAATGCAACCGCCGACATGATCTGGCCCGACTGGCAATAACCGCATTGCGGCACTTGCAATTCGATCCATGCCTGCTGAACGGGATGATCAATATTTTCCGACAACCCTTCGATGGTGGTAATTTTCTTACCGGAAGCCGCTGTGACAGGAGTACTGCAGGAGCGGATCGGATTGCCTTCCAGCAATACCGTACATGCCCCGCACTGGGCAATACCGCAACCGAACTTTGTTCCCTTCAATCCTATAAAGTCCCTGATGGCCCAGAGTAAGGGCATTTGCGGATCTGCATCAATGGTGTGGGACTTGTTGTTAATGGTCAGTGTAATGGATGCCATAACAGTATTTTTCAGGACAACTAATCTACCGATTTTTCAGGGTAAATGGTGAAATATTATTGTATCCCGCTTTGTGTAAGCTACTGCCCAAATTTGTCCTAAACAATATAACAGGATCGTATAAGTGAAAACCGTTGCCTGCCACCTGGCATCCTGTGGCCTATTCAATTTTTAGCCCGGCTTCACGGGAAAAACACCCCTTTCCCACTGGTAAAACACCTTCTATTGTCCTGCTGTGTCTTTATACCTTGTTGTAAAGAAAGTCCTGGTGAACCCAACTGAACAATTAAGCAATATTTCCCCCAGCCCTTCATCGCGCGAGGTTATTGAAAGGTTATCCATTCCTGAGACCAATAATACCATTGCAGTAATATTGCCCGGGGAGGAACTGAACGAACTGTTGGGCCTGGACGGAAGGCCGCACCAGGGGATCCACGCCTATATAGGAATCGAAAAACTGGCCAATGGCCAAACAATTGCCAAGTTGTTTACTGTTGCCTGCACCACCTCCGATTCAGAGAAAAAAATTGAACCAATTGTCAGCATTAAAGGTGTGAACTTCTAGTCCAGGTTGGGCGGGCCATCCGGCAATTGCGCCTTCCAAACCTCATTCCCTTTCCTGGCTTCAAATTCTTTCCGGATATCGGTCCTCAGCTTTTCATTTTCAAACAGGTCAACCATAGTCAGGCCCAGTGCCTTTGCAGCATATAACATGCCTTTATGGCCAATGCTCATGCCTCCGCATGCCACAACTACCCAGGAATGCCAAGGTGCTTCAGCAGGCGCGGTTGGGGCCATCAGGGTGATCTCCGGAACAATATAACTGACATCACCCACATCAGTAGAACCTCCTGCAGGATCGGGGTTGGTCTTCTCCAAAGGTTTCACCTTTGCATCCATGCCTTTGTAAGGTGCACCATATTCCTTCATGATCTTCTCGGCAAAAGCCAACTCTTCCGGTGTGTAACTGATACCACCCAGCAGCTCAAGGTTCTTTTGTAATGCAGTTGCACCCGCTTCATTGACCAGGAGCTCATACAGGCCACTGTTCAATTTGATCTCATAGTCTACACCGGCCATAAGTGCCGCGCCCTTGGCAATATCCCTCATGCGTTCTTCCACTGCCTTCACCCCAGAACGCTTGCTGTCCCTGATCCATAACCAAACACTTGCAGACTCGGGTATAACATTGGGAACCTTGCCGGCATCCTTGAAAACATAGTGCATGCGCACACTGGGCCTTACATGCTCACGGAGGTAGTTGATGCCATCGGTGAATAACTGCGCGGCATCAAGCGCACTTCTGCCATTCCATGGGTCAAAGGCAGCATGGGCACTCTTCCCTTTAAAGATGATTTCATGGTCAATAACCGCCTGGGAACTCTGCATATTTGCCCTGATCTCAGCATCCGGATGCCAGTCGAGGCAAACATCCAGGTCGCTGAAAAGACCTTCCCTTGCCATATATACCTTGCCGGCACGGTCTTCTTCGGCCGGGGTCCCATAAAACCGGATAGTCCCCTTGAGCTTACCCGAGGCGATCAATTCCTTTACGGCTACAGCTGCACCGAGGCTGCCGGCCCCAAACATATTGTGCCCACAACCATGACCGTTACCCCCGGGTTGCAATTCTGCCCTCACCGGCTCCGTCTTCTGGGAAAGGCCGGGCAATGCATCAAATTCACCCAATATGCCAATGATCGGCCTGCCTGAACCATACTCTGCCACAAAGGCCGTTGGAATTGCTGCAACTCCCCGCTTCACCCTGAAGCCCTGCTTCTCTGCATAATCTGCCAACACTTTGGCCGAATTCGTTTCTTTCATCGCCAGTTCGGCAAAGGACCACACCTGGTCACTTAACTGGATCAATTCCTTTTGGTGCTTGTCAACAGAAGACAGGACATTTGATTTATTGCCGCTCATTTGGGCAATGGAGATTTGGGTCAGGCAGAGCAGACCAAGGATCGATGGGACTCTCATAATTGTTAGTTAGGTATTCCAATTTAGTTTAAACAACTGGAATTCCCGTACCCTCCTTTATTTATCATTGCAGGAGGCTGGCCCTGATCTTTTCCCTGTTGAATAACGCCTTTACCTGCGTTTGGAAGATCTCATCTGCCAACTGTTGCAGTACCTTCACACTTCCGGCCACACCCTTCTTGTCCACAAAAATATCCTGGGTGGTTTCCGAAGCCAGTAATTGGCCGGACTGGTCATAGATATCCAGCTTGAGGTCGTACAACACTTCATACTTGATGGTGGTAAAGGTGGGCGTTTCTTCCGCTTCCCATTTCCTGATGGTAAAGAAAACCAACCTTTCCTTTCCTGATGAGGTAAAAGCCTGCCTTATCGAATCAAAACTGGTGAGGTGCGTGACTACCAGCGGACTATTGTTGAGCTGCTTTTCCGTCAAGCCCTTACTTACGGCATTGGTAAACTCCTCCGCCAGGGGCTTACCCGACTCTGTTTGCATATTGTATTCGATCTGTCCCGTTGACTTCATATGCCCACAGAAACTGGGCTTTTCCTTTCCACTCAGGACATCGGGTCTCTGGTCCTGGAAACTGACCAGCATCGACTTGGCTGAGGCATAGTCGGGAGCCACTTTCTTCTCTTCAAAACTCATTTTCCTACCAACCGAACAACCGACCAATAAAAAGAGGCCAATCAGCATGGCAAACAGTACATGACTTTGTTTCATTGTGCAAGGTTTAGGGTGATGCTTAAAATTATCCTGTCACCCTAGCTCATACCATGACCTTCATCAATTCGAAAAATGATTTATTAAACATTTGACCATATATCCCACCTCCGATGCCTATTATAAATACTTGCAATTATTTGATATTTACCTTTTTGTATCACCTATTCAGAAAAAAATTCCACAAAGTGGGTAGCGTTAATTTGGATTTTCCAGCCAAATTGCAGTTGGTGAAAGCTTCTGATAAAAATACCATGACAGTAGCCATGGTGGACGACCACAAATTGTTGAGAAGTGGTTTGGCCTACATGGTTAATTCGTTTGAAGGCTTCAAAGTAATTTTTGAGGCCGGCAACGGAAAGGAGCTTATTGAACAATTGAGCTTCCACCCGGCCCCCGATCTCATCCTGCTTGATATCAACATGCCGGTAATGAACGGCTATGAAACTGCCGCATGGATCAGGCAAAACCTTTCACGTACCAAGGTGGTGGTACTGAGCATGCTGGATGCAGACCTGGCGATTATCCGGATGCTTAACCTGGGAGCCAGGGGCTACCTTCGTAAGGATACCGATCCCAAGGAATTCCAAAAATCACTGAACCAATTAAGAAGGACGGGCTTCTGCCTGAACGAAACCTTTAACCGCAGGATGAACCTGAGGCAGCCCATCGTTTCGCAGGAAATGGACGAAGAGAATGCAGAGGAGCCTGATTTCTTCAAGCAGGCGGTAAAGGTCTCCAGCCTTTCAGAGAGGGAACTCAATTTCCTTCGCCTGGTGTGTACCGATAAGACCTACAGGGAGATCGCGGAGGAATTGAATGTTTCCCCCCGGACAGTGGATAGCTATCGCGATTCGCTTTTTGAGAAACTGGGTATCTCCACCAGGATGGGTCTGGCCCTTTTCGCTATCAAGAATGGTATCGTCATGGTCTAGGCTTTAATTACTCCTTTACTAGCAGCAGATGGTCAGCGCCAACTAAAATAGTCCAGGCCTTCAAGTATCCCCCCACAACCCGGCTCATCAGCGAAATAGACTGTTTCCTTTTTATCCAGCAAGGCCTTCAAGCCCGGTTCTGCGTTACCGACAACCACCGACTGGTATCCCGCATCCAGCATGGACAGGTCATTCATGGTATCGCCACAGGCCATAATGCGGTGGTTGGGAATTCCCAATACTGCCGCTAGTCTTTTCAATGTATATCCCTTATTGATACCCGCCGGCAACACATCGAGGTATTTCCCGGCAGAATAGATGGCTTCACAACCCAGGCTGCTTAGCCTTCCATAAACCTGGTTTGGCTGGTGGCCTTTTTCATAATAATAGGATGACCTCCTGTTCATAGGCACTTCCTGCTTACTTAATCCTTCGACCCCCATAAGCATATTCTCTACCAGTTCTGCTCCCGGCCACCGGGCTTCTATTTCAGCATGGATGGGCTGAACGGGTTGGAGTGTCTCGCCGGCTACTATGGTGGCCCCAACATCAGCAATGATGTAGTCGGGCTTCGGAAGGAAAGGATCAATAAGTAAGGGAGAGACCGCATCAAGGCTTCGACCGGTCACATATGCCAGGCGGATGTCAACAGTTGAGCGTATCCACTGGTAAAGTTCCTCCCTTTGCGCATTGGTCCCGGCAAGGAAAGTCCCATCGAGGTCTGTTGCCAATAAAAACATTGCCCAAAATTAGCCATAGCCCTGATGGCGTACAATAGTACGACGGCCTGCCCTCGTTTAAGCCTTTAGTTTTCAGCAAGATGCAGTCATTATTTTAATGGCTTTTTCATAGCAGGTGGTCGATCCAATGCTTTCCGCTACTTTTGCGACCGAAATAATGCAGCTATATGAAGAATACACCGTTCACCCATAAGCACCAGCAACTCGGTGCAAAAATGGCGCCTTTCGCAGGCTATAACATGCCCATTTCCTATTCAGGGATCAATGATGAACACCAGGCAGTAAGGACCAATGCCGGGGTGTTTGATGTCAGCCATATGGGTGAATTTATTCTTAAGGGTCCCGGGGCACTGGACCTAATCCAACGTGTTACCACCAACGATGCCTCCAAGCTAACTGCAGGCAAGGCCCAGTACAGCGCCCTGACCAATAACGAAGGTGGCATCGTGGATGACCTGATCGTTTATTGCATTGAGGAGAACAAGGTATACATGCTGGTAGTTAATGCCAGCAATATTGAAAAAGACTGGAACTGGATAAGCCAGCACAATACCGGCAACGTGGAAATGCACAATATATCTGATAAAACCTGCCTCCTTGCTATCCAGGGCCCCAATGCCACCAGGATCTTACAGTCACTAACGGAAATGGATATCCTAAACCTGAAGTATTATACTTTTGTGAAAGGAAAATTTGCCGGTGTTGACAATGTGCTGGTGAGTGCTACCGGTTATACCGGATCGGGCGGTGTGGAGATCTATTTTGAAGATAGCGATGGCGCTGCAGACAAGATCTGGGATGCGATATTTGAAGCAGGAAAGGCGTCAGGAATCAAGCCAATTGGACTGGGTGCCCGTGATACCCTTCGCCTTGAAATGGGATATTGCCTTTACGGAAACGATATTGACGATACCACTTCACCCCTGGAGGCTGGATTGGGCTGGATCACCAAGTTTACCAAGGACTTCACGGCAAGGCCAATCCTGGAGCAACAAAAGGCTTCGGGTGTATCGCGTAAACTGGTTGGTTTTGAGATGATCGACCGTGGCATTCCCCGCCATGACTACGAGATCAAGGATGCGGAAGGAAATACTATTGGTAAAGTAACCAGCGGTACCCAATCCCCATCGCTGGGTAAGGCCATTGGCCTGGGTTATGTGGCCACCTCACATGCCGCCATCGACAGTGAGATCTTTGTTGCAGTGCGCGATAAACAACTGAAAGCAAAAGTGGTAAAGATCCCTTTTCAATAACTGATGAACTATATTGATAAAAGAAAGCCGCATCCCATTGCGGCTTTTTCTTTAACTGTCCCTGCCTGCATCAACGCATTTCTTTGCTACATTTATCCCAAACATTCTGAACGATGCGGGCCATAAACTTACTCTCCCTTCTATTGTTGGGTGCTGCTGCGCAGGCACAAACTGATACCACTTTTGCAGAAAGGCTAGGTTACCCAAAAGGCGCCAAAGTGATCATCCTCCATGTGGATGATGCGGGCATGAGTTATGATTCCAACATTGGCGCTTTCAAGGCGCTGGAAGAAGGGGTGGCCAGTTCTGTCAGTGTAATGATGCCCTGCCCATGGGTTCCCCACTTTGTTCAATGGCTGAAACAACATCCCAGGGTTGATGCCGGCTTACACCTTACCCTTACTTCAGAATGGGACAATTACAAATGGGGCCCCGTTAGTGGTCGCCCGGCTGTACCTGGTCTCGTGGACACGCTCACCGGCGGCATGTATGCTACCGTGGCAGCAGTGGATAAATCGGCCAAACCAGAGGAAGTAGGCAGGGAGATCAGGGCGCAGATCCAGAAAGCCCGGCAGATGGGATTTGAGCCCACCCACCTCGATACCCATATGGGCACGGTCTATGCTAACCCGGCCTTCACCATGCAATACATCACTGCCGGTATCGAGCACAAGATACCGGTAATGGTTCCCGGAGGCCATAACACCATCGTATCCCGGGATATGCCCGAAAAGGCCGATGCGCTGAAACAGGCTAAGATGATCGGCCAGATGCTATGGAAATCCGGTTTGCCGGTGCTCGATGACCTGCACAATAATAGTTATGGCTGGAAGATCCCCGAGTCAGCCAAGAAATCCGATAAGGCATTGCAGGATTTCGGCACCCAACAATACATCACCGCCATGGAAGAATGCAAGCCGGGTCTTACCATGATCATCATGCACTGCACCCAGCCCACTGAGGTATTCCCACATATCAGCGACAGCGGTCCTACACGCAAGGCGGACCTTCTCGCCATGCTCGATCCCCGGTTAAAGAATTATATCAGGGAAAAAGGCATTATTCTCACTACCTGGCGGGAACTGATGGAAAGAAGGAGCCGGATCAAATAAATTGGAACGATTTTGGCCCGGTTCCATCACCACTCACCAATCAGTGATCTTCTATGCCCACTATCCACCTGACCGTATTCATCAAGGCGCCTATCGAAAGGGTCTTTGACCTGGCCCGAAGCATAGACCTGCACAGGAAATCCATGGCCCATACCGGTGAGGAAGCGGTTGCCGGCACCACTATGGGGTTGATCGGACTCAATGAAACGGTTACCTGGAAAGCCAAACACCTAGGCAAACAAAGGGTGTTCAAATCAAAGATCACGTCATTCCAAAAGCCTTCAGGCTTTGTGGATGAAATGATGGATGGTGATTTCAAAAGCTTCCGGCATGAGCATCACTTCAAGGAAGTGGATAATGGTACCCTGATGATCGACTTCCTGCACTATGAAATGCCCTATGGCGCCCTCGGCAAACTGGTTGACCGCTTATACCTGAACAAATACCTTATCCGTTTGCTGGAAACGCGCAATGAAGCGCTTAAACAAAGTGCTGAGACCGATAAATGGAAACAATTCATTAAGTAAGCTACCGATATCAGTTGCCGGATGGCATTCGCCAATCCTTCTTATTTTTGCCCCCACAATTTTTGAAATGAGCCAGAAACCCAGTCTTTATACCTCTATCTCACCTGCCTTATTGCACTTGTATGATGTTAGCGATAGCGTGGTGGTGATCATTGATGTGCTGCGTGCCACTTCCACCATTGCCACTGCATTGTATAACGGTGCCGCCTGTGTGATACCCGTCGACAGTGTTCCGGGTTGTATCGCGCTTGGCAAGGAGTTGGGAGCCATCACCGCGGGCGAGCGCGATGGCAAGGTTGCGGAAGGACTGGAATATGGCAATTCCCCCTTTGAATATCCAAGGGATTTCATCGGTGATAAGACCCTGGTGCTTACCACCACCAATGGTACCAAGCTCTTGCATATGGCCCTGAACAATGGTGCACCCATCGTGATCACCGGTTCATTTCCCAACCTCGACGCCGTTTGCACCTTCCTGTTAAGCCAGAAGAAGAACGTACTCCTGGGATGTGCAGCCTGGAAGGATCGCTTTAACCTGGAAGACACTTTATTTGCCGGGGCGGTTATTGACAGGATCGGCGAGCATTTCCATATCAATTGCGACGCCTCCCAGATGGCCCTTTCCCTTTACAAGGAGGCCCAGCCTGATCTGTACGAATTCATGAAAGCGAAGAATGCCTCCCACTACCAGCGACTCACCGGCTTTGGGCTGGAGAAAGATATCCGCTACTGCCTTACCCCCAATGGAGCCAATGTACTGCCCATTTACCGTGATGGCAAGTTGGTAGCCGGTTAATCAGGAGTCCCGCTTGCTTTGTACCTTACAGCAAATTGCTGGTATGTACGAACACAAAGGACAACCTGTTATCAGCAGGCGCAAATTCCTGATGAGGCTTTCGGGAAATATCGTCTGGGTCCTGGTCCTCATCATGATTTCCCTATTGATCGGAACGATTGGGTTCAGGCTTACCAATGACAATGACTGGATCGACTGTTTTCACAATGCCTGCATGTTACTGGGGGGAATGGGGCCGGTCATAGAAATGCGGTCAGATCCGGCCAAACTATTCTCTTCCTTCTTCTCCATCTTTTCCGGCATAGTATTCATCACCAATATTGGTGTACTACTGGCACCGGTCATGCACCGGGTATTCCACCGACTGCACCTTGAAGAACCGAAATGATCAACCCAATTGCTTTTCGTACAACCTTACCCCAGGTCCATTCTGGTAATGGATGGTGGTCAGTTCCCTGAATCCCATTTTGGACAGAAGGGGATCATTGTGGATATTGGCATTCATCAACCTGCAGCATTTTAATCCTTCCGCCTTCATTTGCTCCAGGGCTTCCTCCAGCAGCATTTTGCCATAGCCCCTTCCCCTAACCGAAAAATCAACGGTCCACAACCAAAGGAATCCAAAATCCCCATCATAGGAGGCGAGCTGGTCCCAGGCAACCGATTCTATGATCCGCAACTTTTCCCAACCTTTCACCACATAAGGAGGCTGGTTCCTGATCACATTCTCCTCGACCACGGGAGGGAAAGCCCCATTGGGTAACCAGGCTGCCAGCCCGGCATTACCCGGCGCGACAACCAGGCTCCCTTTCTCCAGGCAACAGTCAAGTGCCGCTGAAAAGTAGGCTTCCATACCCCGCTGCTGCTGGACCTTGGTGCCAGTGAATACATCAGAAAACAAAGGATCATCAGCATAATTGCTTACCAGCAAAAGGGTAGTTTGCATCAGGTTCATGGCGCAAAGATATTCCAGGGTGGCCTTCAGCCTTCCAAATCAGCCCTTCTTCCCGAAATCGTAACTAGAATCAACCGGGGCTTAATATTTTTGTTGATTAACTACATGGCTAAAGGCATGATTCATATTGGATTGGTAGGAAACCCCAACAGTGGAAAAAGCTCCCTGTTCAACGCCCTCACGGGACTGAACCAGAAAGTAGGCAATTTCCCGGGGGTAACTGTAGACAAGAAAACTGGAATTACTGATTTAGGAGAGGGATTGGAAGCCGAGATCACAGACCTTCCTGGCACCTATAGCCTTTACCCCAAAAGGGGGGATGAATGGGTGACCTATAAAGTACTGATGGGGCAGGATAAGGAAGCCAGCCTTAACATGATGATCCTGCTGGTGGATGCCAGCAACCTGAAGAGGAACCTTTTATTTGTATCCCAGATCATAGACCTGAAACTCCCGGTAGTGGTAGCCCTCACCATGATGGACCTTGCCAGGAGAAAGGGAATTGAGATTGATGTGGAAGGACTGGAAAGGGAACTGGGTGTGCCCGTTGTACCCGTGAACCCCAGGAAGAACAAGGGTATTGGCCAGTTGAAAAAGGTAATGGCCCAAACCGCCCAAAACCTCTATAAGGCCCCGGCCAGGGATTTTATCGCCAACAGGGACCTGGCAGCCAATGCGGTTGATACGATCAAGGGCAGGATCGATGGCTTGAGTGATTATAAGGCCATCCACTACCTGATCAACCACGAACATTTCGACCTGCCACAGTCATTACAGGATACCATTGAGCAAACCGAAAGGGACAATCAATTCAACCCCACCAAGACCCAGGCAGAAGAGATCCTGCAGCGCTATACGCGGATCAAGCACATCATGCAACTTACCGTATCGGAACCCGATCCCTTGCAGAAAAGCCTGTTCACCGAAAAGCTGGACAATATCCTCCTGCATAGGGTTTGGGGTTATGTGATATTGCTGGGTGTATTGTTCCTGCTTTTCCAGAGTGTTTTCCTGATCGCCCAATACCCGATGGATGCCATTGAATGGGCCTTTGGGCAGTTGGGTGGCTGGCTGGGAGGTGTCCTTCCGGAAGCCTGGTGGAGCGACCTGTTCATCAATGGTATTGTAGCGGGCCTGAGCGGGATCCTGGTATTTGTACCCCAGATCATGATCCTGTTTGGACTGATCACCATCCTGGAAGATACCGGCTACATGGCCCGCATCAGCTTCCTAACTGATAAGCTCATGCGAAAAGTGGGGTTGAACGGCAAAAGTGTGATGCCCATGATCAGCGGCTTTGCCTGTGCCGTGCCAGCCATCATGAGCGCCAGGAATATTGAGAATACCAAAGAGCGGTTGCTGACGATCCTGGTTACACCTTTGATGAGTTGCAGTGCAAGGCTCCCGGTATTTACCATACTCATTGCGCTGGTCATTCCACAGCAACACCTGTTTGGATTCATCAGTCTGCAAGGCCTGGTGATGATGGGACTATACCTGCTTGGTTTGGTGATGGCCATGGTCATTGCCTGGATCGCCAAGTGGTTCATCAATATTAAGGAGAAGAGCTTTTTCATCCTGGAACTGCCTATGTACCGGGCGCCCCGCTGGAAGAATGTCTTCCCCACCATGATCCAGAAGGCCCGCATATTCGTGACCGACGCCGGTAAGGTGATCATGATCATCAGCCTGCTATTATGGGCCTTGAGTTCTTACGGGCCAAAAGAAAGAATGGAAGCGACCACGGCCTATTATGAAAAGCTGAAGGTGGAACAACCCCAACGCCTGACCGAAATAGAACGCGAACAGAATGCCGCTTTGCTGGAGAACTCCTATGCGGGCATTTTGGGCAAGAGCATTGAGCCGGTGATCAAGCCCCTGGGCTATGATTGGAAGATCGGTATTGCCTTGATCACCTCCTTTGCGGCAAGGGAAGTTTTTGTGGGAACAATGGCTACCTTATACAGTGTGGGTGAAGATGACGAAAGCGGCCTGTTGTTGAGGGAGAAAATGCAGATGGCCAGAAAGGCAGATGGTTCACCGGTTTACACCCTGGCAGCCGGTGTTTCCCTCATGGTATTCTATGTATTGGCCATGCAGTGTATGAGTACCCTGGCCATTGTTAAGCGCGAGACCAAAAGCTGGAAATGGCCTATGATCCAGTTAGGCTATATGACCGCGCTGGCCTACCTGATGAGTTTACTCTTCTACCAGCTCTTAAAGTAATTAAACAAAAAAGCCCGGAATGAACCGGGCTTTTTTTATGCTTTTACCCATTGGCTGGCCTTCAGGGCTGCTTCCACAACCTGCTCTGATATCTCCACTCCCTTATCCCTGGCATACCAGCCATGGATCGCGTTGTATAGGTCTTCCTTGACCAGGTTGGTATTCTTCTTCATTTCCAGCACAAGCGCAGCGGCACTGGTTGGCCTTGGACCCCAGGTGCCCAATACCTTACCTGAATCACGGGCGATAAACATGGTCTTAGGGATAGACCTGGTGCCATTGGTAAGGAATTGATCCATTAATTCAAGGTTCTCGTCACGAAGGACTAGCTTATGTTCAATATGTGGGTTTAGTTTGGACAGTTTGTCGATGATGGGCACGATCTGGGCCGCATCGCCGCACCATCCTTCCGTGATGGTGAGCCAGGTCATCGGTTCTGCAATGGATTCCATGGATAACCTGATCTTCTCTGCCGGTTCCCATGTCTTCTCCCACCTGCTCATGCGTTGAATATTCAGCCTGGCATAATCAACCAGCCAGGGTTCCTGGTTGGTACCGGTGGTCTTTCCCTCCTGCATCAACTGATCAACAAGCTGACGATAACCAGGATAGTCATATACGTTCTGCAGGGCTTCAATATTTATCCTTTCCATATTTCCTGTTTGAATGATACTGTTTGCAGTGCCACATTATAGACAGTTATCAGGCTTGAATTGTTGTCTGGCCATTAAAATGCGGCTGCCGGAAGCAAGAACCAATCCGATCCGGGCATATTCGTTAAATATCCAGGTACCAGTTTAACAAATTGACCATCAGATCTCCTGCAATAGGGCCTTGACCTTCTCACTGATAAAGTCCCTCACCTCATTAAAAGCAACAGGATCCATATGCTTGGGATCGGGGATTTGCCAATCCACAAATCTTTTGGCTGGCATCCAGGGACAGGCGTCCCCACAGCCCATCGTTACCACAGCATCAAATGGCGCATATTGCTCCACCTCCTGCAGGGATTTGGATTCGTGGGTAGAAAGGTCATAACCCAATTCTTTCATAGCCGCAATAGCTTTGGGATTCACTACCCCGCTGGGCTTGCTCCCTGCGCTATAGGCTTCCACCGCTTCGCCGCCATGGATTTTCGCAAAGGCCTGGCTCATCTGGCTGCGGTTGCTGTTCTCCACACATACAAAAAGCAGTTTCTTTTTCTCGGACATAGACTATGTTGGTTTATTAGTTGCAAACTTGTTTGGCAAATTTTGTTTTCTGGCCCAGGGCGTATTTCACCAGCAATACCAACACCGGTACCTCGATCAAGGGACCGATCACCGCTGCAAAAGCAACACCCGAGTGGATCCCAAAAACGGCAATGGCCACTGCGATCCCGAGTTCGAAATTGTTACCGGCAGCCGTAAAGGCCAGGGATGTGGACCGGGCATAATCAGTTCCCGCCTTCCTCGACAGGTAGAAGGAGGAAAAGAACATGATGGCAAAATAAAAGGTGAGGGGCAAGGCGATCTTCACAACATCCAAAGGAATCTGTACGATCAGGTTGCCTTTCAGGCTAAACATCAGCACGATGGTCAACAAGAGGGCCACCAGGGTGATCGGGCTGATAGCAGGCTGGAATTTTTGCTCGTACCAATCCAGGCCTTTCAGTCGAACCAGGACAAACCTCGAGATCATTCCTAAAAGGAAGGGAATACCCAAATAGATAAATACACTTTGGGCGATCTGGCCAATGGTGATGTTGACCTCGTAACCTTGTAATCCAAATAACGGGGGGAGTTTGGTAATAAAGATCCAGGCATACACCGGGTAGAACAGGACCTGGAAAATGCTATTGAAAGCAACGAGGCCTGCAGCATACAACCGGTCACCATCTGCCAGGTCGTTCCATACAATCACCATGGCAATGCATCGGGCAATACCGATCAGGATGAGACCGGTCAGGTATTCCGGTTCATCCCTGAGGAAAATCACCGCGAGCCCAAACATCAGGAGCGGGCCAATAATCCAGTTCTGGATTAGTGAAAGGGCGAGGACCTTCTTATTGGCAAAAACCTTGGGAAGCTCTTCATATTTCACTTTAGCGAGTGGGGGATACATCATCAGGATGAGTCCAACGGCAAGCGGGATATTGGTGGTGCCGGTTTGCCAGGAGTTGATGGTATCAGCGGCTCCGGGTACGAAATAACCAATGGCAACGCCAATAACCATGGCCAGGAAGATCCAAAGGGTCAGGTTACGGTCAAGCAGTGAAAGTTTCTTTTCCATATTTTAAATAAGCAGTTTTGGTCATGCTCCACAAAGAGGGGAGTAAAAAGTCCGATATAGAAATGTAATTGTGTTAGGCAATGGCCTTGGTCATGATCACCGCTGATGCAGGGCAGAGACCATTGAATTCCCGCGAGCCCAAAACAGGTTCAGCGACTACAGAACGATCCACCTTCACAAAGCCCTTTGCCGAAAAATAGGTTTCAGCCGTATTGGTGATCAGGTATAATTGTTCAACACCCATGGTGCGGGCATATTCTTCCAGTTGGCTGACCAGCTTCCCTGCGATCCCATTCTTCCTGAATTCTGCGTCCACTACCATGGAACGCAACAAACCAGATGGTCCGTAACACTCCAGCCCAATGGCACCAATGATCCGATTATCAAGTTCCGACACAAAAAAGTGGGGGAGCGCAGGGTTAATATCTTCTGTAGGCAATGGCTGGGCCTCGAGCAGTTTTACCAACTGCCCGAGGTCTTCAGCTACTGCTGGCCTGATCTTAATATTTTCCATTGAATCAAAAATTTTATTCAATCAGATAACCATTTATTAGCAACAACCGCCACCAGGGGTACATGCCTTGGTTGCTGTTTCTTCAGGTTTTTCAGCATATACAGTAATGCTGATGATCCTAACCTTTCCTTCCTGATATGCTTTCACTTCCTCATCACTCAGGTATTGGGCAAGGATCTCATCAGGGATATTGATCACTTTCTCTTTCTGCAGTTGCAAATTCACAAATCCGTTGGACTTAATAGTACCCAGGTAATCCTCTTTCTGGATCGCACCGGAAATGCAACCGGCATAGAGTTCAGCTACTTCCTTCCATTTGGCAGGCATTTCCCCTTCGAGTACAATATCAGAGATGGAAAAATGTCCACCAGGCTTAAGCACGCGGTAGATCTCCTGGAAAACTGCTTCTTTGTTGGGTACCAGGTTGAGCACGCAATTGCTGACAATAACATCAGCGCGGTTGGCAGCAACGGGCATTTTTTCAATGTCACCAAAGCGGAACTCGACATTGTTGTAACCCAACTTCTCAGCGTTCTCCCTGGCTTTTTCGATCATTTGTTCGGTAAAGTCAATACCAATCACCTTTCCCTGCTCACCAACCACTGCCCTGGCAACAAAGCAGTCGTTACCGGCACCGCTACCCAGGTCGATCACTGTATCACCTTCCTTGATCTTTGCGAAGGCTGTGGGAAGCCCACAACCCAGGCCCAGGTCAGCATCAGGGTTATACCCCTCCAGTTGGGAGTAGTCGTCGGACATAATGGTGTACACCTCATCGCCGCAGCAGGAGCTGGTGGCCCCGCAACAGGAGCTGAGGTTTTGGGTCTTTGACTGGCTGGCAATGGCGCCATATTTTTCTTTTACCAGTTCTTTGATCTCGATGTCTTTTTTCATGGCTATATGTTTATACTTTAAAAAACTGCGTTAACAACATGTCTTCCCCTGGTTTAGCTGGAGGGTGCCGAATAAGGCATTGAACTGCTCCAGCAGGCTGGCAAGTATTTCCCAATTGATGCAATAGCAAGACCTTGGACCGTCGATGGTCCCCTTGATCAGGCCTGCATCCTTTAATTCCTTAAGGTGCTGGGAAACCGTGCTTTGGGCCAGTGGCAATACCTCTACGATATCACCACATATGCATTCATTCCTTTCGGCCAGCACTTTTAGGATGGCTACCCTTGCCGGGTGGGCAATGGCTTTGGCAAAGGCGGCTATTTCCTGTTCTTCTTTATTGAAAATGTCTTTTTTGTTGATGGCCATACCCTTTGTTTTATTTATTATCGCAAATATACGATAAAGAAGATTCCACAAAAATATTTTTTCCATCCCCGGGAATAAAAAAAGCGGGATGCCTCCCGCTCTTGGACTGTTCAAAACCTTAAAGCATTATTTATCAGTCACCTATGCCTGCCTTAGGGCGGGGAACCAGGTAAACTTCCTTTTGCCTTCCATTGATGTACCGGAAGCCGGACTCATCGAAATAACCATCCTGCTCCAGCATGATCCGGATGGTTTTCTTCCATTCGGGAATCTCTGTTGCCGTATTGAGCTCAATGGAATAGGCTGTTCCGTTATGCAAAGGATAATCCCCGGCACCCGGTACACCATTCTGCTGGTCCCACAACCCAATAGTAGGGCCGGCAGCATGACCATGAAAGCCAAGCGGATGGGTATAGATCGACGCTACTATGCCTTCCCTCTTTGCCTGGGCAAGTGCATCGGCCAATATGGTGTTACCAGACTTACCTTCCTTGAACTGGCTGGTCAGGATATCCTGCAGGCGATTGCTTCGTTCGAATGCCTTTTTGATGGAGGAGGGCAACTCCTGTTCACCGGGTTTCAAAACATAAGCATGCTGCTGGATATCGGTATTCAACCTGAGGTAAGTAATACCAATATCAACATGCAGCAGGTCACCCGGCTGGATCACATCATCCTTGGGCCGGTTGGAAAAATTACGCAGGTGTTCAAAGCTCTGCGGGTCATTTCGCTGAACAGAAACCGAAGGATGGAACCAGGTCTCCAGGCCAAGTCCCCTGATCTTCTCCCTGAACCACCAAACCAGGTCATCTGTAGTAGTAATGCCAGGGGTGATCACTTTCTCTGAGAATCCTTCTTCAATGATGCTATGGGTAATATCCACCAATTGGGGATAGATGGCCATCTCACGTGCTGTCCTGGTTTCCAGCCATCTGATGGCCAGGTCTTCCGCGCTTACCACCTTATTCTTATACGCCGCAGGGATCTTTTCCATCATTTCCGCATAGTCGGTATGGTCCAGGCCATCTGCGTGGGCATGGTGAACAGATGTATTGATACCGATCTTTTTGGGTTTACGGGTTTGGATGATATCAGCCAGGGCATCCCACTGGTTGGGGAATTTGGTCAAGTCCCAGGAGGCCTTGATACTCTCCCCAACATTGTACCTGGCGATGGCCAGCTTCTCATATTTATTGTTTGCCGCATCCCGGTAAAACACCAGGATGGTCCTTCTCCGGGCCGACAACCATTCAGCGGGAAGCATGGTCCGCAATACCGGGTCTTCGTTGTACTCCCTGGAGATCAGCACCCACATATCGATGCCAGTCTTATCCATTAATACCGGCAAGAGGTTATCAAACCGGTCGGCCAGGATCTCATTAACCACTTTGGCTTGTTCCCGCAGGGGCAGTACCTGGGCATCAGCAGAACTTGCCCAAAGCATGGCAAGTAAAATCGGGATTTTCCTCATAAGGCAATTTATTACATCCAAATATAGTGGACGATACAACACAGGGGAGCTACTGTTTCGGTTGAACCAGCCCGTTATCGGCGGTCATTTATCAAGCCGGTGCTTCTTCCTGTTGTATACCATCAGACTTCTTGCTATAGGAGATGATCACACCACCAAGCACGATAAGGATGATCCCCATGGTTGTGAACAGGTCAGGCACACCATCACCCAATGCGATTCCCAGCAGGACACCAAAGAATATATTGGCATAGCTGATTGCTGAGACAATACTGGCCTGGTCAGCCCCGTAGGCCCTGGTCACATAGTATTGTCCAAACAATGCCCACAAACCCATTCCCAATATCCAGAACCATTGCATCCCGGCCGGCCATTTCCATTCGAACAGGAACAGGTCATCAGCCGGCAATCCCATTACCAGCCTGATGGACATGGACAGGAGGGGCAATAATATTCCTCCCACCAGAAAGGCCATCACTATTACCCTGGCATCATAATACCTATTCAACCTGCCAACGGTGAGGTAGGCGATGGCAGAAAGGAATCCTGAAAGTATTCCTACCAGGTGGTTGTCCCAACCCACTTCGAGGCTGGGCCGATACACCAGCAACATCCCTGCAAAACCAAGGACAATGGCCCAAAATACCGGCCTGGTGATCATTTCCTTAAATACCATCATGGAAAACAATGCAATCCAGATCGTGGAGGTCTGGATATAGGCATTAGCGGTACCCAATGGCATGGTAAGGATACAATAGAGATAGGTGTAGAGCGAGATCGCTCCCATGAATCCCCGGAACATGAGCCAACCAGGTTTCCCACCCAGCTTGTTAACCGGTGGCTTGAAGATCAACCCAGGTAACATGATCATTAAACCGATAAGGTTGCGCCATAGGACCAATTGTCCTGCACTGAAACTACCTTTTAGCATGCGGGCACAAGCTCCCATCAGGGAGAAACCTAATGCAGCAAGTATCATGAAGACTATTCCTTGGTAGGTGCGCTTAACCATCAGGGGGATATTATGACAAATCTAGCAGGATAGGCTATTCACCTGCCGGTTGGGCAGCCTTTTTATTTTCCCATTCCAATCCCGCTATTACTGCACGTATTTCTTCATAACTATATTCCTCGCCAAGTTGCTCCTTGATCGGGGTGAGTTGGGTAGTTTGGTTTGATTCAATCGTTTCTTTTATCCGATGGTATTTTCCTTCGGGGACCAAGGCCGATAGTTCCAGTTCCCCTGTCCTGACCATCCCGATCAAATGGCCCATTATGGTTGATAAAGCCAATCCACGCTGAACGGCAATTTCTCCAGGAGTGAGCCCATTCCTGATCATGGCTAAGGAGATGCGCTGGGAATCGCCTTTTCCCGGTTTGGCCTTCTCTTTCGCTTCAGCATCAGAATTGGCTTCCTGTAGTGCAGCTGAATCTTTTATCTGTTCCTGCGAAAGTTCCGGTCTGCTGTCTATCAGTTCCAGCAGGCTGGTCCTGGACCTTCCTTCCAACAGCTCGCCAGTGATCAGGGCAGCCTTCCTGACTTCCTCCAGCTTCCTGAGCAAGCTTAGCTCCAGAAGGGCTACTCCCGCCAGATATTTCTTCACCCTGGGAAGTCCACGCATTTCTTCCTGATGGGACCTGAGCAAGTCCAACAATACCTGGATGGCATCCACAAAATAGCCTGCCGCAGCTGCCGTTCTTTCATGAAGGTATTGGTATCCCATAGCCTGGGCACCTTTCAAAAGATGATCCAGGTGTTGGATCGTTTTCTGTGCCAGTCTTTCCAGATCTTCTGTTTTATCCAGGTTCAACGCGGCCCACTGTTCTGCCTTTTCCTTTTCCGGCATGGCCTTTTCTTCCAGTGACGCGACCATAGTCCTGGCCTCTTCTACCTGTTTATCCAGTTCAAAACACTTGAGGATGGACTGCTGGATATAATGCTGTTCCCCATCCACCAAGGCTTCCTCCAATTGTTCCGGCCTTAACTCCGTGGAGGAAAAACCCAGGATCCGCTCATCTGTCTGGATAGCGGAAGGCTCAATCCTGGACAACAATATCATCCCCTCCATGGTGGTCAAACGGCTTAACGCCACGTATACCTGGCCTGCAGCAAAGGCAGCGCCCGCATCAATGATCGCCTTGTCAAATGTCAGTCCCTGGCTCTTATGGATGGTAATGGCCCATGCAAGCCTAATGGGATACTGGGAAAAAGTGCCCAACTCTTCTTCTTCGATCTTATCCGAACCTTTGTTGTAGTGATACCTGATCTGTTTCCAGGTCTCCCTGGCCAGGTCAAGCAATTCAGCTTCGTCCTTGAACTTTACCTTGATGCCCTGGTCGGTTATGGAATGGATGGTTCCGATCTTCCCATTGAAATAGCGCCGGTCCTCACCCTTATCATTCCTGATGAACATAACCTGTGCCCCTTCCTTCAATACCAATGAAGGTTCGGCGGGGTAGGCCTTCTCATTGAACTCACCGGTGATCTCCGCTTCAAACACCCAAAGTTTTCCCGGTAAATGGGCCAGGGCCTGTTGGTTAATATGCTCAGCTTTATGGTTGTGTGTCGTAAGGGTTATGTATTGGTCCGTTCGTTCCGGCCTGAACCCAGGACGGAATCGGCTGTTGAGCCAATTCAAGTCTGACGGCCCAACCTGGTTATTCCTCACCTTATTCAGCAGGTCAATAAACTGTTGCTCACTTTGGCGATAGATCTTCTTCAACTCCAGGTAGATGGGCTTGGCGTCCTGCAACACCTTCGCATCAAAGAAGAAGGGACTCTTATAATACTCTTGCAGTACGGACCATTCCCGCTCATTCACCACAGGGGGAAGCTGGTAGAGGTCACCAATAAAGACCACCTGCACGCCGCCAAATGGGAGGTAAGGCTGCTTCCTGACATTCCTCAACACTGCATCCATGGCATCCAACAGGTCGGCCCTTACCATACTCACCTCATCGATCACCAATAATTCAAGCTCCCTGATCAATTCCCTCCTCGACTGGTTAAAGCGCATATGCCTCAGGAGGGTTTGCCTGTTGTTGAACTGTTGGTCTGACCCCACCGGCAGGTAAGGACCCGGAATAAAACTTCCCAGGGGGAGGTTGAAAAAAGAATGGATAGTCACGCCTCCTGCATTGATGGCTGCCACTCCCGTCGGCGCAACTACTGCCATTTTCTTGCTTGCCTTGTCCTTGATATGTTTCAGGAAGGTGGTCTTTCCCGTTCCTGCCTTACCGGTCAGGAAAAGGTTCTGGTTGGTATGTAATACAAACCTCGCCGCCAACTGGAAATATTGATTGTCCTGGTCCTTCTGCATTGTCAACCCTTAAAATATGATCAGAAAAGAATGCCGGGGCAGTAATTAGGGAGGAAGCCCCTAATCGCCGCACAGGCATCCGGATCAGGCCTTGGCTTCCGTCTTTGCCGGATCTGCAGCAAGATTAAGGGAAGTAGCATTAACTTCAGTGATATACTTTTGCACGCCATTGGCATCTGTATAAGAACGATGTACCAATTTGCCTTCTACCACCACCTTGGCTCCCTTCAGGAAGTCCTTCTCCGCTTTCTCGGCAAGCCTTGCCCATGCCACTACCTGGTGCCATTCCGTTGCTTCCACCCATTCACCCTGGCTATTCTGGTACAGCTCTGAAGTAGCCACATTCAACCTCGCCAACTTCTTCCCTGTCGCAGTGGTCTTAACATCTGCATCACTACCCAGGTAACCGATCAACTCCACATGATTCTTACACTCTTTCATCTTTTCAAATTTTTTGTATCCCAACCGCTGCCGGAATACCCATTAAACAATTTATTCCATCCTTCAAGGCGCCACGAAGGAACAAGGCAAAGATGGATAAAAGGAAAACCCCTTGCCGGTTGGTAAGCCTTTACAGGTGATGATTACCGTTATAAAACGGTTGTAAGGGAAAGGACGCTGGACTAACTTACAGGACATAAAAACGATTACCATGAGTGAAGCAAGAGTATGTGGCAATTGCGGTAAGGTCCTTCGGGGAAGGATCGACAAAAAGTTCTGTGATGACAATTGCAGGAACCATTACAACAACCAGAGAAGCCCGGACAATTACCAGCTGGTCAGGAAGGTCAATTATGCCCTGACCAGAAACCGCAAGATCCTGGCCGAGTTGTTACCCAAAGGCGCAAGGAAAGCAAGGATCCCCAGGTCAACCTTACTGGAAAGGGGGTTCCAGTTCCGGTTTACCACCCATACCATCGGCCATCCCAAAGAAGGGGAGTACCGGTTCTGCTATGATATGGGCTACCTCCCACTGAACAATGAACAGCTGCTGCTGGTAAGGAAGGAACAACTGCCTGAACATTGAAACTTTGAGCACTAAATTTTAACCCGGCATCAAAAGAAAATGCCGGGAGTTTTTCAACCCACCGACATTTCTCCTACACCAAACCCACACTTACCACACCGAGTTCAACCAACCTATATGCTAACCATTAAACTAAAAACTGATCCCTTCTATCACTACTGAGGTAACATACCACATACTTCCTTCATAAGGCTGTTCCATGACCACTTCCCAATTCCTGGTAGTTCTTTCCGTTTCCCCTTCAATGGGCGGCAATGCATACTTGCCCCGTACTACGCATTTATCCCCCTCCATTACCGCTGTTTCAGCCCAGCACTTCTTTAACCGCATTTCCACCAATTCCTGCTCCCTGGCCTGGATAAGCTCTATGAATTGCTGACCGCTAAGACCCCTATGCTCATTTAACCTCAGGCCTTCCTTCCAGATCATGAACAGGTCATACAGCGGTGGATGCAGTATTTGCCTGATACACTCTTCCTCCGCTATCCGAGAGTTAGAGTATAACGGGTCAGGGTAAAACTCATCATAACAGAAAACCTGGTACATCCCGGGAATCCTGACGTCGTCCATATCCATCTCAAACAACTCTTCCACCACAAAACGGTAAAGCTCACGCTTACCCACCGAAGGATTGTCCACCCAAAGTTCTACCCCTGAACGAAGCAGCAACCCGTTCAGGCTCTCCCATGCCTCATCCAGCTCCTCATCTGGTATGGCATCCACCGGGGGGATATGATCAGGCCTTCCCAATTTATCAAACACCTTTACTTGTGGACAATTCTCCAACATGTCCTCAAACTCCATCATCCGGCGAAGGAAAAAATTCTCTACCTGCGCTCCGAACTGGCCTTCCAATGCCGGACCGCCCAACATGGCACCTTTCTCCAGCATCATCTTCATCTTTAGGAAATCATTTTCGGCCTGCAGCATCTCTTCTTCACTTAGGTTTTTATAGTCTTCCATGCTGATTTGTTTTTGGTTAAGGACGGGCAGTAAACAATCACCACATTCCAGCCATTTTGGTGGTTTACTGCCCGAACCCTTCAACGAAATAAGCCCAAATAAGGAGGCCTGACAATGTTTAAAAAACGGCTTTTATTCCCCGTATTTTAACCCTACTTATTGCTGTTGTTGTCGTTCTATCAACAAAACCTTATACTATCCTAACTAAAAAACCCCGACCTTGATGGCCGGGGTTTTTTATTCGTTCACACCCTAATTATTCCTGGTGCATTCAGGCGCTTGGCTTCATGCGCTCCTTCAATACCGCCTTGATCTCGTGCAGTTTCATCTTATCGGCTGACTTCAATTCCAACCTTGCGTTGGCCATCGACTTTTTCTTCTCCAACTCCTTATGTAGTTCGTACTTGGTTTCCGCCGGACCCATGATCACCACTACTCCCACTTTCGACAAGTGGGAGGCTACCTCCTTCAAGAACGCTTTTCGTTGCTGATGCTGCTTGTTCTGCTGGTGCTTCTCGTTATTGAGCGTTGAACTGAACAACCTGCTTTTTGAAGAGGTCTCACCAGGAAACCTGACATGTGTTTCTATGGCAGACTCCATGGATTCTGTGGTAATTTGACCGGCCTTATCCATACAGGCAATGATGGCCTTTTTTTGGTCTATCCAGATGGCATACTGGAGGAGGTCAGGGGTCTTCTTTTTCATAACGGCAATTTTCGTTTGCTATAAGTTACGAAAAATGATAATGCATAGCTGAAGCTTCTTCCAGAAACAGCTTTCTCCGGCATGCCCATATTTGTTAACTTCCCATATGGCTCAGATACTTCTTTATGGTGCAAATGGCTATACCGGAAAACTGATCATCCGTGAAGCTATCAAAAGGGGCATGTCCCCCATACTTGCCGGACGAAACCCGTCCGCCCTTCAACAATTGGCGCAGGAATTTTCCTTGACTTATCGTGTGGCCAGCCTGGAGGACAAGGCTCAACTGGATAGCCTGCTCTCCGATATCAGTGTAGTCATCCATGCTGCCGGACCTTTCAGCATCACAGCCAGGCCGATGATCGAAGCCTGTATCCGGAACAAAGTGCATTACCTGGATATCACCGGGGAAATTCCGGTATTCGAACTGGCCAAAAAATACGACCAGCAGGCGAAAGATGCCGGCATCATGGTCATGCCGGGGGTGGGTTTTGATGTTGTGCCGACAGATTGCATGGCCAGTCACCTTAAAGAACAGCTACCCGATGCTACCCACCTCGAATTGGGATTTGCGAGCGTGGGCGGCGCCATTTCACATGGTACTGCAACCACTATGGCTATGGCCATTGGCGAAGGGGGCGCTGCGCGGGAGAACGGCAGGATCGTTCCCAAACCCCTTGGATTTACCACCCGTAAGGTTGACCTGGGCAAGGGCCCCTGGTTGTTCATGAGCATTCCCTGGGGAGATGTTTCCACTGCATTCCATACCACCGGCATTCCTAATATCACCACTTTCACCAGTATAACTCCCGGCGTTTACCGCTTCATCAAATTACAGGGACTCTTCAACTGGCTCCTCAGGACCAAATGGGCCAGGAAACTCATCCAAAAAAAGATCGATGGCCGGCCCGCCGGGCCTACGGATGAAGAACGCAGCAAGTCCTATAGCCTTGTCTGGGGAAAGGTCTACAATGCAAAAGGGGAGGCAAAAGAAGCCAGGCTTAGGTGTGAGAACGGTTACACCTTAACAGCCATCAGCAGTTTAGTGATCGCACAAAAAGTGATAGATGCGAAATTCTGTCCGGGCTATCAAACCCCTGCGGGCTGCTATGGATCCAACCTCGTACTGGAGATCGAAGGGTCTGCTTTTTTGTAAAATATGAACCCATTTTAACAGGGTTTCTTGATATGCGGTTATGAAGGAAAGGAGGCAAAGCAGCAATTTTGCCGCAAACCTATCCTCATGCTTTTTCATTCTGTTACATTCCAGACCAAGAACCTCGAAGCCCAGCTCCAGTTTTATGCCGATATCATGGGATTACCTGTCATAGAAAGGAATGACCAATCCTTCACTGTGGCTGCGGGAAATTCCTTGTTGCGATTTGACCATCACCCTGAAAAGCCCGAAGGCCTCTACCATTTTGCCTTTAACGTAAGGCCGCAATCAATCTGGACCAGCTTTGACTTCCTGGTGGAAAGGAAGATCCAGCCTCTGGAATTGAACGGCGAAACCATTTTCGACTTTATCGATTGGAATGCCAAGGCTGTTTATTTCCGTGATGCCGACAACAATATCCTTGAATTCATCGGAAGATTCAACCTGGCTACATCATCAGACCAGCCGGGATTCAGTATAGCGGATATCATCAATATCAGTGAAGTGGGAATCCCCGTTGGTAATATCCCGGAAACGCTTTCCATTCTTGCTGAAAAGACCGGGGCCGGGATATGGAAAGAGAATGGCGATAGCTTCAAAGCCGTTGGGGATGAATACGGTTTGCTGATCACCGTATCAACAGCGAGGAACTGGTTTCCCACCGGTGACCCCTCTGCTACCCTGCCCATATCCATTATCCTTGGCCAGCAAATACCGGCTTTTGAAGTAGGCCCCTATCGTTTTAGTGGAAACCAACAGTAAGACTGAACGACAGGACACCAAGGAATACGATTTTGACCGGCGTTTAAGCTAAGATGATCACAGTTTAGGCTATTGTACGGTATCCCATATTGGGATATTGCATCGATCCTATTGACTACTCCACATAGTACAAGCATCACTGCCGAATTATAAAACTTAATCCCCTTATTCTGTAAAGGCCTGGCGCAGGTGGCGTCCTAGCTTTGCAGTATACAAACGGATTAACATTTATCATATGGAACAATTGAAATTCAAAACAAACATTAAATGCAACGGATGCCTTACCAAGGCAAGACCCTTCCTGAATGAGACCGCAGGGGAAGACAATTGGGAGGTGGACCTGCAGGATCCCCAAAAGGTACTTTCCGTGATTCCGGAAGGAGATATTACAGCAGCAGAAATTATTGCAGCAGTCAAGGAAGCTGGTTACACAGCTGAACGACTTTCCTGATCTTTTTCATGATGATCTATTGATTGAACCTACCTATGATTCAAAGCCGGCCCAGCCGGCTTTTTTCTTTTTCAAAATCATACAAATCAAGGCCCAGATTGTATAATACCCGCAGCATTGAATCAATCGATCTTTGTCTTACAAAACTGAATCACATGAAATCAATTATCAATTATCTCTTGGGAATGGTACTGCTGATCGCAGGAACCCGTGTTAATGCACAGGACAATAAATCCTCTTTCACCAATCTTTTGAACAATTATATCAATATCAAGAATGCATTGGTTGCCGGGGACGGCACAAAAGCTAAATTTGAGGCATCAGCTTTCCTCACCCTGCTGAACAGCCCAGGTAGCTCTTCCATCCAATCAGAAAAACCCAAACTGCAGGAATCAGCCAGGAAGATCGCTGCTTCCACTGACCTTAAACTGCAGCGCGAAGCTTTTGCCGGATTGTCCGACAGCATGGCCAAACTGGCTAAATCAAACGGATCCGCTGCCCAGGCTATCTATATTGATTATTGCCCTATGAAGAAGGCCTACTGGCTGAGCCTTGACAAAGCGATCAAAAACCCCTACTATGGCAATAGTATGTTGACCTGTGGAAATATTTCCGATACCATTCAACGCTAATCAACATGAGAACGCTATTCATTCTATTCATAAGCATTATCAGTTTGCAATTGCAGGCACAACATAATGCCATGCCATTGCAAGGAAAGGCTGAAAAGCTTCCATTCCGTGAACAGAAAGGAAACCTCGTGATCTATCATCTCTATGTGGCAGATACAGTGGTTAAATACACCGGCAAAAAAGCCAGGGCTATCGCCATCAATGGAAGTATCCCTGCACCAACCCTTCATTTTACTGAGGGCGATACCGCTGAGATCCATGTACACAATGAAATGCATATGGAAACTTCCATCCACTGGCATGGCCTGATATTACCGAATGAGCATGATGGCGTTCCTTACCTCACCACAGCTCCTATCAAAGGTCATTCAACGCATATTTTCCGATTCCCCATCGTACAGAATGGCACCTATTGGTACCATTCGCACACCATGCTGCAGGAGCAATCCGGCATGTATGGAGCTTTCATCATTGCCAAAAAAGAACCGGCCCCGATGAAAGAGAAGGTTCTATTGCTCAGCGACTGGACCAATGAAAATCCCCACCAGGTTGAGCGTTCCCTTCACTTTGCTACCGACTGGTATGCGATCAGGAAACGCGCTACTCAGAACTATGCAGAAGCCATTAAGAACGGATACCTGGGAACCAAACTGGAAAATGAATGGAAGCGGATGCTGGCCATGGACGTAAGCGATGTGTATTACGACCTGCTCACGGCCAATGGAAAGGCCCGGGATGAAATGGTCAACCTGAACGTCGGGGAATCAGTTAGGCTACGCGTGATCAATGGCAGTTCTTCCACCTATTTCTGGCTGCATTTCGCCGGCGGAAAGATTAAGGTTGTGGCAACTGATGGTAAAGATGTTGAACCAGTTGAAGTGGATCGATTGATCGTTGGGGTATCCGAAACTTATGATGTAGTGGTTACCCTTCCTTCGACAGGAAGCTTCGAATTCATGGCTACTGCTGAAGATCGCACAAGATCGACCTCTATCTGGTTGGGCGAAGGTGAGCAGCACAAGGCTGCAGCCCTGCCCAGGCTGAAGTATTTTGAAGGAATGCAGATGATGAACGACATGACCAATCCAGATGGCAGCATGAATGACATGGGCATGAACATGAGTCTCCAGAAAATGGACATGAATACGGTAATGTACCCGGAGATCGTGGATAGCGCCCAGAGCATCACCACGCTTAATTATTCCATGCTTCGTTCACCGGAACCCACCACCCTTCCCGCCGGACCGACAAGGACCATGGAGTTCGAGCTAACCGGCAATATGAACCGCTATGTGTGGACCATGGATAATAAGACCATTTCAGAATCTGATAAGATACTGATCAAAAAGGGAGAGAACATCCGCATCATTCTCCGCAATAATTCAATGATGCGTCATCCCATGCACCTCCATGGACATTTCTTCAGGGTGGTGAATGGCCAGGGAGAAAATGCGCCATGGAAGACCGTTCTTGACATCATGCCCATGGAAACGGATACCATTGAATTCAATGCTTCAGAGAACGGGGGTGATTGGTATTTCCATTGCCATATCCTCTATCATATGATGGCAGGTATGGGAAGGATCTTTAGTTATGAGAATTCTGCTCCCAATCCGCAAATACCCGATCCCGCAAAAGCCATAAAGAAAGTATACCGCGATGACAGGAGGTTCTACCTTGGGGCGCAGATCGGATTGGAAAGCAATGGCAGTGATGGCGAGATCATGCTGGCCAATACCAGGTACCTGATCCAAACGGAATGGCGCCTTGGATTGAACGCAGAGAAGGGATTTGAGAATGAAGTGCATATCGGTCGGTTGATTGGCAAACGCCAATACCTGATGCCCTATATCGGTTTCGATTGGCGATACCGGAAAAACGCTGAACCTGAAAAGAATATCTTCGGTCAAACCAATACAAAAGACCAACGTGCGGCCGTATGTTTCGGTGTACAATATATATTACCTATGCTCATAAGGGCAGATGCGAGGATTGATACTGACGGAAAGGTAAGGGTACAATTAGGAAGGGAAGACATCCCCCTTACGAGCAGGTTAAGAATGAACTTCATGGTGAATAGTGATAAGGAATACATGGCAGGCTTCAGGTATATCGCTACCAAATATATCTCACTCAGTACGCACTATGACAGCGACATGAGTTGGGGTGCGGGCCTTACCATTACTTATTAAGTTGCGCTGGAAGTATGACAGGTGCCGGTTGAATATTTCAACCGGCATTTTTTATGCTGTTTGCATTTTGCGGAATGCTGAAGGATTCATTCCGGTATATTTCCTGAAGGTCTTATTGAAATAGGACAAATGCTCGAAGCCGCTTTCGTAACAGGCTTCTGTGATTGATTTCTCCTGCAGCAATAATTTCTTCGCCTGGTTGATCCTGTATTGGTTAAGGAAGTCGGTGAAGGTAAGATGGGTAGATTTCTTAAAGTACCGGCAAAAGGCCGCTGTGGTCAGGTTCGACAATTTCGCCACCTCATTTACATCAATCGGGTCCTGGTAATGGCTTTCTATATAATGATAGATCCGGTGTAGTCTCTTCTGCTCCTTGAGAACAGAGGCCTTCGCGATCGGCCTTGTATCAAGGGAAATGAACTCTTTGGATTCGGCCAACAACTGAAACACTTTTAGCAAGGCGATCAACTGGTCGAAATGCGAAAGGTTGGTAAGCGTTTTCAATAGTTCTCCCGCAAGTTTTTTGGTCTCCCCATAAAAAGCCAGACCTGTACGCGCCCTTTCAAACAGGTCATTGATGGCTGCGATCTCCGGCAATGCAAAAAATGCCTCGCCAAGAAAATGCTCCTTCATTTGAACCACTACTGTTTCCACAGTGGTCTTTACCCCATAATCAAAATTGAGATGGGGGATATTAGGACCGATCAGGGCCAGGTCACTTTCTTCATACCTGGAAATATGGTCACCTATATGACGAATCCCACTCCCGGCCTCCACATAAACGATCTCGTATTCCGGGTGGAAATGCCAGTAGAACAGGTCATTGAGGTTAGGTGTCAGCAGTATCTTGAATGAACTGTCTGCATCAGGCTGTATGGCTTCGAGTTTAACCTTCATAAATACTGGGTAATGGCGGAACCGGTTTCCATTGAAATTGCTCCCGATTGGTCCAAAAACCAACAAAACTTACAAAAAATATCAATACAGCGCAAAAACTGGCCATTGTAATGGTAGATTCCAGCCTGTTCCAGGAGGTAGTTTTGAATGGTCATTCACCTTCAACGTTTGCCATATGCCACAGGTAAAATCAACCAACCCTGCCAATCGAATCAACCTCGAACAGTTGATCCCCGTCCATCCCCCGGTAAAAAATTATGCCGCGACAAGTCGCCATGAACAATCCTGTAAGTACCGCACCGCAACCGGCTACTGCACCAGGAGTCATCGGCCCTGTCCAGCCGCCACCGCTTTATCCCTTCCTTTTAACCAATAAACGCAATCATATGTCACAGCAAACCATGGCCGCTACTATGGCCCCCACCATGACGCCCAATAATGCCCATTTGGATATACCGGGCAATCCGTCCACTGCAAAGAGCAGTGCTACCCAACTCAACGACCGCAGCAATGGCCAGCCACTCCGTGTGCTGAGTGAAGAAGACTGGTATTTCTGGATCCACAATGGTTACATAGTGATCAAGAATGCCGTGCCCAGGGAACAGGCATTGGCAACAGCTGCCTTCCTTTGGGAATTTGAAGAAAAGGACCCCAACAACCCAGATACCTGGTACACCCCGCCCCGCGCCGAAATGAAGATGAAGGAACTCACCAATACGGGAATGGTGGAAGTTTATAATAACCAGCACCTCTGGAACAACCGCCAGATGCAAAGAGTATATGATGCATTTGTTGATATCTGGGGTACCGAAAAACTGTGGGTGACCATTGACAGGGCCAACCTTAACTTCCCCATCAGGCCAGGCCATGAATACAAAGGTTTCATCCACTGGGATTATGACCCGGAGACCAGGCCGGTGAATGTGCAGGGTGTGCTGGCGCTTGCTGACCAGACAGATGAGAACATGGGCGGCTTCCAGTGTATTCCTGAGTTGTTCCGCACCTACGATACCTGGAAGCAAACCCAACCCGAAGACCGTGACCGGTTTAAACCCGATACTACTGGCTTTGAGCCGGTAAAGGTTAAAATGGAAGCAGGTGACTTGCTTATCTTTAATAGCCTGCAGCCCCATGGTATCCGCCCCAACCTGAGCGGCAATAAGGTGCGCATAGCACAGTACATTTCCATGATGCCTGCAGAAGAAGACAATGAAGCCCTGCGCCAGTGGAGGATCAATTCATGGCGCGACAGGATTGCCCCTGAAGGTTATGCCTTCCCGGGTGATCCCCGCAAATGGGAGCAGACCAAATATGGTACGGCTGAGTTGAACGAATTGGGCAAGAAACTTCTCGGACTCGAAAAATGGTGATCAATACAGATAAGCAACTATGGTAAATCAACCCATCACTACGCTGAGCAATGGCATATCTATGCCATTGCTTGGACTTGGTGTTTATGACATGTACAACCAGGAAGCCGAACGGGCTGTTTTGGACGCACTGGATATAGGCTACCGGCTGATAGATACCGCCTCACTTTACGAAAATGAAAAAGAGATCGGCAATGCGATCAGGCAAAGTGGTATGGCGAGGGAAGAGATCTTTGTCACTACGAAAGTGGGGAACAATGACCATGGCTTTGACGCTACCCTCAAGGCTTTCGATACCAGCCTGAAAAAGCTGAATATGGATTATGTGGACCTCTATCTCGTGCACTGGCCCGTAAAGGGGCAACGCAAGGAAACCTGGCTGGCACTGGAAAAACTTTACCAGGATAAACGGGTACGGGCCATTGGCGTTGCCAATTACCTGCTACCCTTCCTAAAGGAATTGGAAGGATACGCTTCCATTACGCCCGTCCTGGACCAGGTAGAGTTGACTCCCTGGCTATACGACAAAACATTGGTTACCTATTGTGCGGCCAATAGGATCCAGTTACAATCCTATTCACCCATAACGAGGGGAAAAAAGCTGGATGACCCAAGGCTACAGATCCTTTGTGGGAAATACCAACGGACACCGGCACAGTTGGTCCTGCGCTGGAACCTGGAGCACGGTTTTTCAACCATTCCCAAATCGTCCAGCAAGCAAAGACTCCAGGAAAATTTTGACAGCATTCTATTCACCATGGACAAGGAGGATATTGCTTTTATGGATAGCTTCAATGAGGACTTCCGGATCTGCGATGACCCCATGACCATGCTTTAACTACATCTACTTAATTATGAAAGTACTTTCTATTCTCCTGACTGCCCTGTTCATCAATGTGGCGGTTCTTGCCCAAACTGCTTCACAACCTAAATTACTCAGGCATGTGGTAGTATTCTCCTTTAAGAAAAGTTCTTCTGCTGATGATATCAAAAAAGTGGCGGAAACTTTTGCAGCACTTCATGGAAAGGTGCCACAGATCAAAGCCGTTGAATGGGGTGTCAACATGAGCCCTGAAAAACTCAACCCCGAATTCACGCATTGCTTTATCCTTACCTTCCATTCAGAAAAAGACCTGGCCGATTACCAGGAACACCCGGCACACCGGGACTTCCAGAAGGTACTGAAACCACATATGGATAAGGTCTTCGTGGTTGACTACTTCGTGAACTAACGGATCAACCAAATTTCAGGATTATAAGCTCCCTTACTTAACCCATCGGTATTCCCGATGGGTTAATTCATTAATTTCATTGGTTGCTAATCTTACTGCATGAAACATTCCATTCCATTGCTTTTTGTATTGGTTCCGGCGCTGGGTTTTTCTCAGGCACAAGTAAAGAAAATTGATGAATCCATCAGTGGCCAGAAGGCCGCTTACGAATCCTGGTACAAGCACCTGCATGCCAACCCGGAGCTCAGTACCATGGAAGAAAAGACTGCTGCCTATTTGAAGAAGGAACTCCTTTCCATGGGCTATGAAATAACCGATTCCATGGGTTACCATAGTTTCGCCGCCGTCCTTCGCAATGGGAAAGGGCCGGTGGTGTTATACCGTACGGATATGGACGGACTACCATTAAAGGAACTTACCAACCTTGATTATGCCAGCAAGGTGCAGGTGAAGCGGGGGGAAGAAACCGTTTCGGCTATGCATGCCTGTGGACACGATATCCATATGAGCAGCTGGCTGGGAACAGCCAGGGCAATGGCGGAAATGAAAAGCCTATGGACAGGTACGCTCATTCTCCTGGCACAATCCGCGGAAGAGACCGGGCAGGGGGCAAAGAAAGTGGTGGCATCCCCGGCTTTCAGGTCATTACCTAAACCTGATATCCAGCTGGCCTTCCATGATCATGCAGAATTGCTTACCGGCCAGGCTGGCTTTTGCGATGGCTTCGCTATGGCTGCTACTGACATGCTGAACATTACCTTCTATGGTAAGGGTGGACACGGTGCGGTACCCCAACAGGCCATTGACCCGGTATTACTGGCGGCACAATTCGTGACTGCCATTCAAAGTATCGTTAGCCGTAACCTGTCACCCAATGATCCAGCTGTTATCACCGTAGGTGCCATCAATGGAGGCACTGTAGGGAACATCATCCCCGACCAGGTAACACTCAAGCTTACCATTCGTTCCTACAGCAAGGAATCCCGTGAACTGATCTTCAACAGGCTCAAGACCATTGGGAACAACCTGGCAGCTGCGGCTGGATTGGAAAAGGACCGCATGCCGGTTTTTGATCTTCTGGACATGTCCATTCCTTCTGTTTACAATGATCCCATTCTGGGGGAACGCCTGAGGAATAATCTGGTTGCGAAGCTGGGGGAGCAGTCCGTTACAAAGGTTCAACCTATTATGATCGGGGAAGACTTCGGCATTTATGGCCAGCAGGAGTCCAGGATCCCGTCCTACCTGGTTTGGATCGGAACAGTTTCCCCCGAAAGAAAGGAATTGGCCAGGCAGGGTAAAACGGAGTTACCATCACTGCACTCACCCAGGTTCGCTCCCGATTACCAATCAGCCATTCCTGGGGCTGTGAGGGTAATGACCAATAGCCTTATGGACCTGATGCCAAAGCAGAAATAAAAAAGCAGCGGGATTACCGCTGCCTTTCATTCCTATAGAAGGATTTATTTTTGAAAGGTCTTGACCCGCTTGTCGTTGATCACACCTTTCCAATTCAGACCAAACCCAAAGTCATAAAGGTTTCCTTCGGAATCCTTATGGCATTTCAGGTCAAAGGGAACATCCTCAGCCTGTTTCTCCACCGAACCCATATCTGCCGGCATTTGCATGGGTAATAATGCTGATGGCTCTGCCTTACCGGAAATGATCTCCAGCAATGCCTGGTCTTGCACATTAAAGCTTACCAGAATAGCATCCACTCCAGTTTCAAATTCCGAAAACACCATCGGGTTTGACAAGTTGATGGTAACGATTACAGGCTTGCCTTTCATTTTCTCCTTTGTCTCCCTGATGAGTTGGATATCCGTGGCATTCCTGGTCTTCACTGTCTTTCCTTTATAGGACCTGTTGGTGAAGGATTCCATTGGATCACCGCCGGCAATGCTGGTCTCACGGGCATCAGTAGCCGTATAATCTTCATACTGCAGGCTGATAGGTATATACCCATTTCCGCCTTTCGCTACATCCTCCTTATCATACCCAATTCCGCTTTTGGGATTCTCTATTCCCACCAAAGCGAAATCAGCTTCAGCCGGGTTATCGGTCACCTTGAAATATCGCTTCACTAATTCCATATTAAAGGGATAATCATTGGATGCAGGGATCTCTGCACCAAGAAAGTTCCTGCTGGCAGCAACATAGCGTTTGGGAACATAAACTGTCCTGGTAGCAGCCATTGGCAAAACATGCCCCTTATTTTTTAACATCACAACCGATTTCAACTGTGCTTCAAAACCAGCTTTGATAAATTCAGGCTTACCAACGGTGGCCCTGGTGATTTCCGGATCGATATAGGGATTCTCAAACACTCCGGTGTTGAAAATATTGCGGAGCAGTCGAACGGCAGATTGCTCCATTCTCTCACGCATCTTAGCTTCCCCATGTTCCTCTATACCGATCTGGTACGCTTCCAATATGGGTTTCATATCATTGTTACCCCCATATTGGTCAGCACCGGCCATCAATACCTTGTAGTGCCTTTCAGCAAGGCTAAGGTTTTCAACGCCCCATGATTTTCCATCAACGAATACATCCATGGCCTTATGGTCACCCGTTACCAGCCAATCGGTACAAACCACTCCATCATAATTGTACTTGTTGCGAAGAAGGTCGGTGATCATATACCGATTGTAATTATTGGCGACATTCTCACCATTCTTCTTATCCTGGTTCCAGGAAATGGTATAATAGGGCATTACTGCGGAAGCCTTCCTCGTCTTGCCCTTAAGCTTAAATGCGCCTTCGGTAAATGGGATAAGGTGTTCAACAAAATTGTCCCCGGGGTAAACCGCAAATTTTCCATTGGCATAGTGTGCGTCGCGTCCGGCTTCACCCGCACCACCACCCGGCCAGTGTTTCACCATGGCATTTACGCTGCCATATCCCCAGCCATTGGCGATCTCCTTGATACCGGTTGAGGTCTGGAAGCCATTACAATAGGCTTCTGCCATGGCTGCCGAAAGTTTGGGGCTTTCCCCGAATGTTCCTTCAAACCTTCCCCAACGTGGCTCAGTCGCAATATCTACCTGGGGTGACAATGCCGTGGTCAAACCCAATGCCCTGTACTCGGCAGCAGCAATCCGGCCAAATTGCTCTACCAGTGCAGGATCAAAAGTAGCAGCCATTCCCAGTGATGAGGGCCACATGGATATCCTGCCACCCGCCGCGGCATTGTATTCGGCCCTTGCCTGTGTTCCATGGCGCGGGTCAGAACTGTTATTGGCAGGTATTCCCTTGCCCAGTCCCTCACAATAGGCCTGCAGCTTATTGCTCCACTTGGCGGCAACTTCCGGGGTCAATACAGTGGTCACCAATACATGCCTGAGGTTATCTTCCTTCAGGAATTTCTTTTGCTGGTCGGTGAGGTCTGTTGGATCAACTTCCCCTTCTTTGTATGGCTTCCCATTATAGGTGCCGGCAAAATATCCTGTTGACCTTGCGGGAATGGATTGATGGGAAGAATACAACATCAGGCCGGCGATCTCCTCAATGGATAACTGGGATGCCAGGTCCTTTGCCCTAACGTCCACGGGTAAACGCCAGTCTTCATACTTGTCAAGTTGGCCATTCCTGTTAAGGTCCTTAAAGGCCAACCCATTTACCGTCAGGATCTTCACCCCTGATGCCGGAGCGTAACCCAGTGTAACCCCTCCCGGGTTCTTGACCAGGTTATAGATACCGAAGGAATTCTCATTCCATTTCTGTTGGGAGTGGGCCATGGCTGGTAATAAGATACCGGCTATTGAAAGCGACAACAATGATCTCATTGAAGAACTATTTGAAGTGATGATTGAAATTGGTTTATTCAGGACGTTTGTGGAAAACTGCATTCCCATATATGAGTTCCCTGATCTTTCCATAGCCATCGGACTGGAAACCGATCAGCATACTGCCATTCCACTTTTCATCCCACTGCATCTTGAAAGCATCATAATGCCAGTGTTCCAGTTTTCCCTTTCCCCGATCGTTCAATACCAACAACAACCGGTCTCCCTGCAAGGTGATCTCAATTTTCCCATATAAAGGATCCTCATATACCCCTGCATAATCCTTCAGGTCATGGCTGGGTTTGGTGCCGGTCACCCTTTTGCTTTCAAATTCCTTCACCTGTTGTGCACGGTTCTTTTGGATGGATTGATACAAGGCAAACATTTCCTGGTGCCAATCCCTGTTACCGCCCAGTGCGTACAGGTCGAATGCCTTATACATCAAAGCGTGCCTCATTTCAGCATGGTCGAGGTTGGCGAATACATATACTGCTGTATTTACTTCCGGGATCTGGCCATGGATCGCTACTTCCCCGGACAGACTCCCGGTATGCATATTCAACTTCTTTCCCTTATAATCATGCTGAAACCATCCCATGGCATAAGTTAGGAAATTAGGATGGGTCAGTCGCTGGGTGGGATAGAATTCTTCTGCGGGTAGTATGACCTGTGGCCTGAGCAATTCTTTCCAGGTCTCTGGCTTCACCAACCTTCCGCCACTGTACTTACTGCTATCCAACATGCAACTTACCCATTTGGTAATATCCTCTATGCTGGAATAAACTGAACCAGCCGGTCCGACCTGGTCTGCAGTATCCCTCACAATGGGCTGAACCACGCTATCGATCACGTAATGCGGGGTGGCGATATTATCATCCTTGACCAATCTTAATTCCGCTTTCGTTCTCGACATCCCCAATGGCCTGAAAATACGCTGGTCCATGAAAGCTGCCCAGGTCATCCCACTTACTTTTTCTATTACCTTTCCTGCCACCAGGTAGAAGATATTCTGGTAGATATAACTACTGCGGAAAGAATAGCTGGGCTTTACCAGTGCCATTTGCCGCAGTATGCCATCTGAATCCAACGTATTGTATCCCCAGAGAAAATCCGCATTGCCCACGCCGCTATTGTGAATGAAAAGGTCCCGAATCTGTAACTCCCTGGTCACATAAGGATCATAGACCCGGAAGTCCGGGAGGTATTTGATCACTGGGTCAGTCCATTTTACCTTGCCTTCATCTACCAGCATACCCATGCAGGCAGCTGTCATGGCTTTTGTAGTGGAGGCGCAAGCGAATAGGGTCTGTTCATCTACTGCCTTTCCGGTCCCAAGCCTGGTGGTGCCATAGGCCTTCCTGTACACCACTTTGTTATCCCGAACCACTGCAATCGCCATACCCGGTACCCGCCAATCTTCCATGGCCTTTTTTGCATAGGCGTCAAATACAGCAGTAGTGTCCATTCCCTTCTGCTTGCGTTGTGCACTGAGCCAATTAGTGGTCAACAGGCAAATACTAAAAAGGAGCAGCATTTTAGGATAGCGCATGATTTAGGTTTTATTCTTTGATTTGAATTTGGTGTTTACCCGACTGCAGGGTAATACTATTTACCGTTTTTACTTGTTTGCCGTTGACGAGGACCTGATTTGCGGTTATACCCGGAAGTCGAAGCTCAGCACTAGTACCGGCTGGAATAATCAAACTGAGTTGGATATTTCCCTTAACCCTTTCCCATGATGAACCGATCCTGCCAAACGGGGAATCATGCCAGGCTTCCACCTTATTCAGGCCTTTGACGAAGTGGGGTTCAATGATGACCTTCCGGAATCCAGCTAATTTTTCATCAGGTTTGATGCCAGCCAGGGCTTTATAGAACCAGGCCCCGATCTCACCAAACATGATATGGTTCATGGAAATATCATTCTTCGCATCAACCGGCCAGTTCTCAAATAAGGTAGTGGCACCGTTCTTTATCCACCAGCCCCAAGAGGGATAAGTCTCGTTGGAAGCAAGTTGGTAGGCCAGTTCTGCACAACCATTCTCACTCAAGGCATTCAGGATAGCCTTGGTTCCCAATAAGCCAACATCAATATGGTCGCCGTCTGCATGTACCCTGGCTGCCAGGTTATCGGCAACCTTCTGCCTTGATTCCGCTGGTACCAAGCTCCAGAACAAGGGCATGGCCAGTTCTGTCTGCAAGCCTGAAGCGTATATACCTGACCGTTGGTCAAGGAATTTCTGGTTGAAGGCTGCCTTGATCTTTTCAGCCAGTTTCTGGTAATGAAGGGCGTCTACATTCTTCCCTAATAGCTTTGCCGCTTTGGCCATGATCACCGCATCAGCATAGTAATAACAGGTTGAAGTCAGTTCAAGCGAGGCTTTTGATTTTACCGGAACCCAATCACCAAGCCCCCAGGAGGTAGTTCCTCCAGGGTTTTGCCTGGTGATATAATCCACATAACGCTTCATGTGATCATAGCTTTTCTCCAGGAGTTGTTTATCACCATAGAACAGGTAGGTATTCCATGGTATGATCACGATAGTACTGGTCCAGTCTACGCCATTTGCCCATTCATACCCCCAGCCACCGGTGGGAATGATAGCCGGCAAAACCCCATTGGGTTGCTGTTCGTCAAAATGATCGGCCAGCCATTTTTCATACACCTTTATGCCATCGAAATTATACAACCCGGTTTCGGACGCAATATGCGCATCGCCGGTCCAGCCATTCTTTTCCCGCTGTGGGCAATCCGTCGGGTATCCATAAAGGTTGGATAGATAGGAATTATTGGTAGCCTTCCACAATTGATTGACCAGGGGATTATCCGTATTGAATCCTCCTGCTGATGGCACATCACTATGCATGAAGCATCCTACCAGGTCTTCTTTCCTGAGGTCGATGGGCTGGTCACTGCTTATCTCAACGTACTGGAATCCTTTATAGCTAAACTTCGGCAAAAACACTGCTGGCCCCTGGCCATCCAGGATATAAGTGTCTGATTGGAATGGGATCATATCCGCCGCCGATCTGTAGAAGATATCAATATTGGATTGATCCAGCCTTCCGCCGGGGCTTAACTTCTCCCCATGCTTGAGGGTTACCTTCGTTCCCTTTCTCCCGTTCAGCCTGATCTCACATACGCCTGCGATATTCCTTCCCAGGTCCGCTATATAAAGCGTATCAGCCAGCTTCCTGATCGACCTGAATGGGATCCTTTCCTTAATGCGGATGGGAGGAAGGGCCTGCGCTACAATATTGGTGGAAGGGGCAGCGCGCAAGGATACATTCGTCCATGATGAATCATTAAAGGTGGCAAGGTTCCAATCCGACTGGTGGCGGTTGGCATCATATACTTCCCCTGCGTAAATGGCATTAAAGCTGAGGGAGCTCAGGGCCGTTTTCCAGTCCTTTCCACTTGAAATGGTTTCCACTGAACCATCGGTATAGGTTATGCGAAGATCCATACAGAAGGCCGGGCGGTTTCGCCAGGGAGCCTTATGGAAATCCCAAACACCAATGGGTTGGTGGTTATACCAGCCATTGCCCAACCAGATGCCGACCACATTATTACCCTGGCTCATGGCATTGGTCACATCGTAGGTAACATAGAGATTGCGGCGGTCGAAGCGCGTGTACATAGGATCCAGCATATGGTCCCCTTGCTTCACGCCGTTCAGGTAGAATTCATAAAGGCCTGCCGCTGCTATATAGGCCCTTGCCGAAAGGATAGTCTTTGTTGTCTTAAATGCCTTCCTGAACCAGGGCGCCGGCCTGACATCAATTGACTGGCCATCACTGATCCATGCGCCGCTCCAATTGGCCATATCCATCATCCCGGTCTCGAAAGAGGCAATCCCTGAATTTTTGGAAGGGGTCCCTTTTTCGTCCCAGGTCCTGACCAACCAATAATACTTTGAGAATGGTTCGAGCGGCTGGCCGGCATAACTCACCAATTGGGAAGAAGAGACTACTTTCCCGCTATTCCAGAGTGGTGACTTTCCCTTCACCAACTCAAGGGAATCCCTTGCCACCATAATTTGGTAAGCAGCCTGGACCGCACCTGCACGATCATCACTGAGCTTCCAGGCTAACCTTGGCTTACTGGCATCTATCCCCAGCGGGTTATTCAAATACTCGCACTGCAAGGCCACCGGTTGTTGGCCAAGGACCGGATCAGTAACCAAGGCGAACAATAACAGTGTACAAAAGCGGAACGGTCGGTTCATGTATCCAGGCATTATGAATTAATGTTGATGGTGATCTTCACTGCGCTGCTTCTCATATACCAATTTGCCATTGAGAATTGTTCGCGTAACCTTCACCGTAAGGATCTCAGCAGGTGGAAGGGTAAGCAGGTCATCGGACAATACCACGAAGTCTGCCAGCATACCAGGCTTTAGCATCCCCGTCTTTTTCTCCAGGAAAGCAGCATAAGCATTGTTTACCGTGTAACACCGGAGGGCCTGTTCAACTGTGATGCGCTGTTCCGGATACCAACCTCCAGGATGCTTGCCATCCAGGGTCTGGCGGTTGACCGCTGCATTGATCCCTTCGATCGGTGAGAGCGGCGCCACCACCCAGTCTGAACCAAAGGTCACCCGGGCACCCGCATCCAGCAATGATTTGAAGGCATAGGTCCTTTTGAGCCGGTCATCATCGAGTCGTTTAGAGGCCCATCTTCCATCATCAATCGCATGGTAGGGCTGCATGGATGGGATCACTTTCATGGCCGCAAACCGGTCGATCGCTGTCTTACTGAGGTGCTGGCTATGTTCAACCCTGAATCGACTTTCCCTTTTGCCACTTCTGGTTTGTGCTTCCGCAAAAACATCCAATACCCAGTCTATTGCCCTATCGCCTATGGCATGGATCGCAGGTTGCAAACCGGCTGAATCTGCTGACAGGATCTGCTGCCTTAACTCATTGGAGTCGGCCAGTAACAGCCCCGTTTTCTTCAGCTCATCGAGATAGGGCTGATAAAACCAGGCAGTAGTAGAACCTAGCGAACCATCTACGAATCCCTTCAAAGCTCCCCAATGAAGCATATCATCACCCTTTCCATTCTCCCGCACATATTCAACCATCCTGCGCCAGCTATTCACAGGAACCATGGAATAGATCCTGATGGATAAGCTTCCGGCCGTTCTGGCACGACGGTAGGCTTCAAGGTCTGTCCAGCCGCCATAGCTGCCGACATCATGGACCTGTGTGATACCATGCTCTAATGCATGGGCGGTTGCCCGCTGCAGCATTTCTTCCAATTCCTTTGCTGATGGGGGCGGGATCTTTGCATAAACGAGGTCCATGGCTGCATCTTTCAATACCCCTGTTGGCTCACCGGTCCTGGGATCGCGTACAATTTCACCACCAGGGGGATCCGGCGTATTCCTGTTGATACCGGCCAGTTTCAGGGTAAGACTATTGGCCAAAGCCATATGGCCATCATAGCGGGATACAAAAACCGGATGGTTACCGCTAATGCTGTCGATCCAATACCTTGTCGGAAGTTTCCCCCCGATCCCCTCATGATCCCAATTACCACCCTGGATCCAGCGATCATCCTTTAACTGTGCGGCATAATCCTTCAGAATGGTTATAAAGTCTGCAGGATTCTTTGCCAGCTTCAGGTCCACAGAGGCCAGCTGGTAACCTCCTGAAATGAAATGGCTGTGGTTGTCAATAAAACCGGGGAGGATCATCTGGCCTGAAACATCCACCACTTCCGTATCAGGCCCCCGCAAGCTATCTGCATTATTGCCCACATAGATGATCACGCTATCCTTCACTGCAATGACGGAAGCAGAACGATTACTGCTGTCACCCGTCCAGACCTTTGCATTCTTGTAGATAGCCGTTGCATAATTCACCTGTTGGGTGGCATACCTGCAGGAGGCTAAGGATAGTAAAGCAAGAAAGGGAAGCAATCGGAAGGGATACATGTTGGTAATTGTTCCTAAAAGTTAAGCAAAATGGAAATCATACAAACTTCTCTCAAAATAGTATAACAGGTTTTCCTAAAGCAATCAGGAAATTTGCATCAGGTAAAGCCTATTCTTTATGCAAGAGCAACAATTGATCATCAAGGGAATGACCTGTAACCGGTGCATCAATGCAGTGCGAAGCCAGGTAAGCCGCTTAGAGCTGGAGATCATCCATCTTCGGCTGGGTGAGCTGGTGGTCAGGTCATGCGGAGACGAGCTGGATCTTGCGAGGATAAATTCAGCGTTGCAGCAACTTGGTTTTGAACTGGTGGAAGACAGAAAAACCCGGCTTTCTTCCGGAATAAAGGAATTGGTTGCAAAAGTATATTCCGGTGATTTCGACTTTCCGGGCAGATTCAGGTTTTCGGCGCTTGTGGAAAAGGAATTGTTTAAAGATTACGATATTGTAAGTGCCGCTTTTTCAGAAATAGAAGGCATCACACTGGAGCAATACATTATCAAATACCGGATCGAAAGGGTCAAGTCAATGCTGCTGGAAGAAAGGAAAAGCTTGTCTGACATAGCCTTTAGACTGGGATATAGCAGTGTCGCACACCTATCCAGGCAATTCAAATCTGTTGTTGGCATGAACCCCTCTGTTTACAGGGATAATCAACAGGCTAATTCAGTCATGATTTAATTCTATTGCCGGGGAAAATTTTTAACCACCAAACAAATCAAACAACATGAAAACGGTAGATATCTTCAGATTACTGATACTTGGTGCCTTATGGGGAAGTTCCTACCTCTTCATGAAAATGGTTGCACCGGTGATCGGCGTTACCAATACAGTGGGCATCCGCATCATCATCGCTGCAGTCCTTCTCCTTATAATATTTGGCTTTTCCGGAAAACTTCCCGAGTTCAGGAAATACTGGAAGCAGTATATCCTCCTGGGTATACTCAACCTGGTTTTGCCCTTTGCATTGATAACCTATTCCATGCTATACCTCAACGCTTCCATGGGAGCCATCATCAATGCCACCACACCCTTGTTTGCACTGCTGGTGGGCGTCATCTGGAATAAGGAAAGCCTGAGTGGTGCAAAAGTTACAGGGTTGGTCCTTGGCTTTATTGGGGTTGTCCTGCTGGTAGGCTGGAACCCATTACCAGCTGATGCTATGGTATATCTCGCAATGGCTATGGGACTGGCTGCTGCACTTTCCTATGCAATTGCCGCAGCCTATACCAGGAAAAAATTCAGCGGTGCAGCCCCTCAAAAAACAGCAGCCGGACAAATGACTGCTGCAGCCATCCTGTTGTTACCACTGGTTTTATCAGGAAATGCTGGCACTGTGCCATTCAGCAATACAGTTGCCTATTCCCTACTTTTTCTCGCTGTTGGCTGTACGGCCATTGCCTATACCCTCTACTTCCAACTCATCACTAGCGCCGGTCCCATGAAAGCTACCCTTGTAACTTTTCTGGTACCGGTCTTCAGCCTGGTTTGGTCCGTCATTTTCCTGCAGGAGATCATTACTGCAGGTATCCTTATCAGCCTGGCCTTCATTCTCGGTGGACTCTATATGGTCATCGCCAGGAAATAGCTTCCACAAAGGATTACATCGGAATAATTATACATAAAAGCAAGGTTTATATGCAACAACCCCGCCTCAGTGCGGGGTTAGTTTTGGGCATTCATTGATGTTCAAAATTTATAATCATGCAAACCTTTATCAACATGGCTAGGGCCGTCCTGATGGGCTCCTTGCCGGTCATTATCTTAACTGCTTGCGGGAGCAATGAGGCAGGAAAAAAAGAAGCGGCCCAAAGTCCTGCTCCTGCTGCGGCGCCCGCACTTCCTGTAGATATCAAAATTGCGAAGGAAGAAGTATTGGACCAGGCTGAAACCATTGCCGGTACTATCCTCCCGAATAAGGAAGTGATGATCATGAGTGAACTGACCAAAAAGATCAGTTCAGTAAACTTCACCGATGGAAGCTTTGTCAACAGCGGCCAGGTACTCTACCAATTGGATGATGCAGATATCCAGGCACGTGTCAGGCAGCTCAAGGCAGACCTGAACCTTGCCAGTATAAACGAACGCAGGTTATACAACCTGCTGCAATCTGAAACAGTAAGGCAGGAAGAATACGATGTGGCCAACACAAAGCTCCAGTCATTGCAGGCGGCCATGCAGGCAATGCAGGTAGAACTTTCCAAGACCACCATCAGGGCTCCTTTCAGTGGTCGCATTGGCATCACCAAAGTATACCCGGGAACATTGGTTAGTCCCGGCATGCCCCTGGTCACCCTCCAGGACCAGGCAACAGCCAAGATCAATTTCGCGGTGAGTGAAAAATACCTGAAACTAGCCAGGACAGGCAACACCGTTCAATTTGCAACGGATGTTGACCAGGTGAAAAGAACGGCAAGGATCATCGCTTCCGAAGCTGGTATCAATGCCAATAGCAGGAGCATTGAACTGCAGGCAGTGGCACCTAATACAGACGGTCAGTTAAAACCAGGCATGTCAGTAAAAGTATCTTTTTCTACAAATGCTGCTGATCAAAAGGGCATACTTATTCCAACCGAATCGCTCATTCCCAGTGCTAATGGATACAGCGTATTCCTGATCAGGAATGGCGTGGCCAAGATCACTCCGGTTACCATTGGTAACAGGAGCCAGACAGAGGCAACCATCCTTTCCGGTATCAGCAACGGTGATTCCGTTCTGACTTCCAACCTGATGCGCGCCAGTGACGGAGCACCAGTACAAGTGGTATCAAGTAAGTAATTGAAAACAACAAGCAATGAGTTTACCATCAATAAGTATCAAGAAACCGGTATTGGCAGCAGTATTCTCTGCCCTTATCGTCATTGCCGGCCTTGTGGGCTGGCGCTACCTGGGGGTCAGGGAGTTCCCCATGACCGAACCACCGGTGATCTCCGTGGTCACTTTCTATCCCGGTGCCAGTCCTGATGTTATCGCATCGAAGATCACCAAACCACTAGAAGAGTCCATTGCAGAAGCCAATGGTGTCAGGACCATCTCATCTGAATCAAGGGAACAGGTAAGTGTTATTTCCGTCGAGTTCAACCGAGATGTTGACCTGGAAGATGCCTTGAATGACGTCCGCGACAAAGTGGCCAAATCCAAGAACCAGTTACCAGCTGACGTGGACCCGCCTATCGTGGAAAAAGCTTCTTCACCCGACAACCTCGTGGCTTTCCTTGAAGTGGAAAGCGATAACAAGGATATCAAGGAGGTCAGCCACCTGGCCAGTACCGTGATCAAGGACAGGATGCAATCCATCCCCGGCATTCAGCGTGTTGCCATCGTTGGTGAACACAAGTACGCGATGAGGCTCCGTTTCGATCCCGTTAAACTGGCGGCATTCCAATTGACCCCTGAAGATATCCGTACTGCTTTGAGCAGGGAGAACATTGACCTCCCTTCCGGTCGAATTGAAGGCAATAACAACGAGCTGAGTGTAAGGACCCTGGGAAGGCTCTCCACGCAAGAAGAGTTCAATGAAATGATCATCAAGCAGACCGATAATGCAGTGATCCGACTGAAGGATATCGGTTATGCGGAACTGGGGGAAATGAATGAACGCAATGCCATCATCAACGAAACCGACGGAGCCAATGCCATTGGCGTGGGTGTGGCCATCCAGATCCAGCGGGGCGCCAATGCCATTGAAGTGGTTGATGAATTCTACAGGAGACTGGAAGTCCTCAGGAAAGAAGTCCCCAAAGACTATAGGTTGATCGTTGGCTTCGACTATACCAAACCGGTAAGGGAATCGATCAAGGAAGTGGAAGAAACCCTCTTCATCGCATTTGGACTGGTGGTGATCATCATCTTCCTGTTCCTGCGCGACTGGCGATCAACTATCATTCCGGTGCTCGCTATCCCTGTTTCCATCCTATCTGCCTTCTTTATCATGTACATCGCAGGGTTCTCCATCAATGTGCTTACCCTGCTTGGACTGGTACTGGCGATCGGACTGGTGGTGGATGACGCCATTGTGGTCCTTGAGAATATCTATAAGAAGGTTGAAGAAGGCATGAGTCCTATCCAGGCTGCTTTTGCAGGTTCCAAGGAGATCTATTTCGCGGTTATCTCCACCACCATTACCCTGGCTGCCGTATTCATGCCCATCATTTTCATGGGCGGTATCAGTGGACAGTTGTTCAAGGAGTTTGCCATTGTCGTATCCGGTTCAGTAATGGTATCTGCATTTGTTGCCCTTACCCTGTCGCCCATGTTGAGTGCCTACCTCTTGAAGAAACAGGACAAACCCAACTGGCTGTACAGGGCCACAGAGCCTTTTTTTGTAAGCCTTAACAACGGCTACGGCAAATGGCTCAAGGCCTTTATGAAATACCGTTGGGTGGCATGGGTATTCCTTGCTTTCACCGCTGGCCTGATCTATACCATCGGCCGTAAGCTTCCTTCAGAGTTGGCCCCGGTTGAAGACCGCAGCAACCTCAGCCTGATCGCTATTGCACCCGAAGGCGTGTCGTTCGACAAAATGAAGCAGAACATGCTCGAGGTAGGAAAGTTTGTGAATGATTCCACCGAAGGCCTCTACCAGACCTATTCCATGGTGGCCATTTCCTTCATACCTGCACCGGCACCCACCAATTTCGCCGTTCAGAGCATTTACCTCAAAGATCCCAAAGAGCGCAAATCAACCATACAGGACCTCTATAACAAATACGGAATGGCTTCCGGCAATTTCAGGAATATCCTCTTGTTCCCCTATTTGCCACCAACCATTGGCACCAGGTATGGTGGTGGTATGCCAGTACAATATGTGCTGCAGGCACCATCACTCGATAGCATCAGTGCCGTATTGCCCCAATTCCTCGGCGCTGTAAGGCAAAGCCCCAAGCTCATGTTTGCGGATGCCGACCTGAAGATCAACAAGCCGGAACTTAAGATCAATATTGACCGGAAAAAAGCCGCATTGATGGGCGTTTCCATCCAGGAAGTGGCAAGGGCATTACAGCTATCCTTCTCGGGTCAGCGCTATGGATACTTCCTGCGCAACGACAGGCAATATGAGGTGATCGGCCAGGTAGAAAGGAGCAACCGCAATGATATCAGCGATCTCCGTTCTGTTTATGTGCGTTCAGCCAAAGGCGACATGATCTCGCTGGACAACCTCGTGCAAATCGAAGAGGGCATCAGTCCGGCCGCCATCTACCGCTACGATCAGTACACTTCTGCTACTGTTTCAGCAGGCTTGGCACCTGGTGTGAGCCTTGCAGAAGGTATCCAGGAGATGGAAAGGATAAGGAAGGAAGTGCTGGGTGAAAACTTCAAGACAACCCTTGCCGGTCAATCCCGCGATTACCAGGAAAGCCAGGGCAATATCAATTTCACCCTGATACTGGCACTCCTACTGATCTATATGATCCTTGCAGCACAATTCGAAAGCCTGAGGGATCCGCTGATCATCATGTTAACTGTCCCTATGGCGGTAACCGGTGCGCTGATCAGTTTGCAGTGGTTCGGCCAAAGCCTGAATGTGTTCAGCCAGATCGGGATCATCACATTGGTAGGCCTCATTACCAAGAACGGTATCCTTATCGTTGAATTCGCGAATCACCTGAAGGATTCAGGCTTGAATAGTTTCGAAGCTGCTATCCAGGCCGCCATCCAACGTTTCAGGCCAATCCTGATGACCTCACTGGCTATGATCTTCGGGGCTATTCCCATTGCGCTTACGCATAATAGCCGTCAGTCATTAGGTATCGTTATTGCGGGCGGACTCGTATTCGCAGGTATCCTGACGCTATTCATTATCCCCGCTGTGTATTCCTATCTCTCCTCTTCAAAGAAGAAAAGGGTGATAGTGGAAGAAGATCCGGTAGCAGAAGCAGAAATCGCTTAACACAAAAACCTTTTTTATGAAAAGTAGAACATTAATAACGATAGGCCTACTCGGGTTGCTGTTGCAGGAAAAAGCAACCGCCCAGGTAAAACAGCTAAGCCTTAGCGAAACCTTTGGACTCGTAGCCAAAGGGAACCGTAACCTCCAGGTACAAGCCCTGGAGAACCAGCGATCCGGTTTAGCAGTTAAGGAAAGCAAGAGTCAATTACTACCCGTTGTCAATCTCAACGGCTCCTATACACTGTATACTGAACTGCCGGTCATTTACCTGCGCAATGAGAATACAAGCGAGAAGGTTGGTGATGTAAAGTACAATGGTCGCCATGCTTTTGATGGAGTGATCAGTGCAGCTTATCCCATCCTGAACAAGGGAATCCAAAGTGCCATCCGGGAATCAGGAATCCGTGAGCAATTGAGCCACCAGCAAACCAAATTGCTGGAAGAACAATTGGCCATAACCGTATCACAAAAATACCTGGGCATCCTGCTGAACCAGGAACAGGAGAAATTATTGCTCCAAAGCCTGCAACGCAACCAGAAAGCCCTGGCAGATTCAAGGTCACTGTTCTTACAAGGCAAGAACCTGAAGACAGATACGCTCAGTAACTATATCATGATCCAGAATATATTGTCTTCAATTTCCATCCTGCATACATCCACCAATGTTATGAAGCTGGAACTGAAACAATTGATGGGCCTTGAAGATAGTATTACCATTGAACTTACCGACAAACTGGAAAACGCAGTAGCGGCAACCAATGACCTGCCTGGTGACAGCCTGTTGGGTTTTGCGCTCAACAACAGGAACGATATCCGCTCCGCGGCATTGCAACTGGAACAAAGAAAGGAGCAGGGCCTAGCGGTGAAGTCAAAATATTCCCCACAGCTTTGGCTGGTAGGTCAATACCAGCTGCAGGCGCAGGCCGATAATCTGAAGTTCTGGAATTATTCCTTTCCCCGAACCTCTTTTGCCGGTATCAGGTTCTCTATGCCTATCTATAGCGGTAACAGGCAAAAATACCAGCTGGAGCAGGCGGGAATGGCCGTCAGTCAAACAGAAAAATCGATCGAGGAGTTGAAGTCTTCCGTAAAGACTGAACTGTATGCAGCCAATGCCAATTTACAGGAAGCATGGCGGCAGCTGGGCATCCAGGAACAGAATGAACAAGCGGCACAGATCAATTACCATATGATGCAGGAACGGTACACCCACGGACTCGGCACCAGGCTCGAACTCAGTGATGCAGAATTATCGCTCACTAAAGCCAGGCTCGGAAAGATCCAAGCCATCTACCAGATCAGGTTGGCTGAGGTGCAGCTGAGGAAAGCAACCGGGACCTTGCACTTGCAATAATTTTCCTCCTTGTTAGAACAAAAGGGCTTCGGATGCATTCCGGGGCCCTTATTGTTATAAAAAATAGCATATAAATTGCACCTACCAATGTACACCGTCAGCATACTCAATAATATCGCAAGGCATATCAGGCTGGATGAGGAGGAGCAAGCCTATTTCCTTTCCTTATTAGAGGAGAAGGAACTTAGAAAGAAAGCATTGCTGCTCCGTGAAGGAGATATCTGCCGGTACGATTATTTTGTAGTGAAGGGTTGTTTTAAATCCTACTCGTTAAATGAGAAAGGACAGGAAAACATTGTACAGTTCGCTCCTGAAAACTGGTGGACAGGAGACCTTTACAGTTTCCTGACCGGACAACCAACAAAATTCTATGTTGAAGCCATTGAAGACAGCATCACAATCCAGATCAGTAAAACAAACCTGCAATTACTTTTCGATAAGGTCCCAAAATTCGAACGATTCTTCCGGATACTTTTCCAGAACGCACTGATTGCACAGATCCAGCGAGTTGATGACACCCTTTCCAAATCAGCAGAAGAAAAATATCAGCAGTTCCTAAGCAAATACCCTCAATTGGTAAACAGGTTGCCCCAAAAACTGATTGCATCATATATAGGTGTTACCCCGGAATTCTTCAGCGCTTTGCTTCGGAAAATGAAGCAATAGTCCTAATCTATTGTTAAGCCCATATTTCTTAAACTACCTTAAGATTCAGGTCCATAGCGGTTTCTAGCTTTGTCATGTAAAATTTATTATATGCAAAACTTAGCAACCCTGATCAGGGACCTTAACCAAATGGTGCTGGATGGCAATGCCATGGAGGCATTTGAAAAGTACTATGATATTGATGTGATCATGCAGGAAAACGAACAGCAACCTACAATAGGAAAGGAAGCGAACAGGCAGAGAGAAATAGAATTCTTTAACAACATTGTTGAATTCCGGGGAGCTGCCGCCCTGTACGTAGCAGTTGGTGATGGGGTTACCATGGTGGTATGGCATTATGACTATACCCATATGGAATGGGGAGCACGCAATTATACCCAGGTATCTGTGCAGCACTGGAAGAATGGAAAGATCATCAAGGAACAATTCTTCTACGGCAATTAATTCAATCACCCATTCAAATCTTATTTATGAAGAAAATGATCTTATCACCAGTCGACAACTGGACGGGTTTTATCGCAAGGATAACTGTTGGATTACTGATCCTCCCGCATGGAATGCAAAAAGCGCTTGGTTCATTTGGTGGTTATGGTTTTTCCAATACCATGGCCTTCTTTACTGAAACCATACAGATTCCCTGGATCTTAGGTGCCTTTATCATCATCACTGAATTCATAGGTGCCCTATTCCTCATCGCAGGATTTGCCACCCGCTTCTGGTCCCTGATCATGATCGCTTTAATGATCGGCGCCATTCTAACTGTTCATGCCCCTTATGGCTTTTTTATGAACTGGGGAAACAGTGGAAAAGGGGAAGGTTTTGAATACCATATTGCCGTGATCGCAGTAGCATTGATCGCCTTGATCAATGGCGGGGGAAAGTATTCAATCGATAAATTATTGGTCAATGGACAAAAGAATTAAGCTTGACCAGGTAGCGCCGGAAATATTTGGTGTCATGGCCAGGATGGAAAGATACCTGGAGCAAAGTTCCTTATCACCCATCCATAAGGACCTGTTAAGGATACATGCCTCACATATCAATGGTTGCTCCTTCTGTCTTGAATTGCACAAAGGGCAGGCAAGGAAATTGGGGGAAACGGAAGAAAGGCTCGACGCTATTGCTTTTTGGCCAGACAGTACGCTATTCTCAAAAGAAGAAAAACTTATCCTTTCCCTTACGGAATCCATCACGCTGATCCATCATACTGGGGAGAGGGAAGAACTTCTGAAGGAAGCAAGGGATGTATTCGGTGATCAATACCTGGCACAGTTGATCATGGCCATCATTACCATCAATGCCTGGAACAGGCTGGCCATTTCAGTGCACCTTGAACCATTGCCTTAATTATACAATTAAGGGAAGCGTAAATACAATAATGTCATTGATTGCTGGTGCTAGATTCGTTCAAAAACCAGATCATATGAACACAGCAATGTCAATGGCAGCTAATGCCTACTACGGGAAAAGATGGGCAGCACTAGCCCTGTTATGCACCGCGCAATTCATGGTAATCATGGATACTTCCATCATCGGTGTTGCGCTACCAGCTATTAAGGAAGAATTGCAATACACACAAAGTGGCCTGCAATGGATCTTTAATGCATATGTGGTACTGTTTGGCGGATTACTCTTATTGGGCGGAAGGCTTTCCGATCTGTTCGGTGCCAGGAAACTGTTCCTGTGGGGATTTGCCATCCTTACCATTTCCTCTTTACTTGCCGGTTTAGCCTGGTCGCCCGCATCGCTAAACACCGGAAGGGCACTGCAGGGTTTGGGATCCGCACTTATCGCCCCTTCAGCCATGACCCTGTTGATGAGCACCTTCACTGATCCAAAGGAACTGGGAAAGGCTTTCGGGTTTTGGGGTGCTTCAGCCGCAGCTGGTGGTTCAGCCGGTGTATTCCTTGGTGGTGTCATTACAGAGTGGCTGGATTGGCGATGGGTATTCCTGGTAAATATTCCCATTGGCCTGATCGTGCTGGCATTGGGTAAGCAATACCTGTTGCCGGGCAAAAAGGTGGAAGGTAAGATCGACTGGGCAGGCGCCATACAAAGTACAGTGGCCCTGATCACCCTGGTTTATGCCATCGTTTCAGCTGAGTCTGCAGGATGGATATCCGTTCAGACCATAGGAATCCTGGCAGCATCCATAAGCCTGTTCATTGTCTTTATCATCAGGCAGAAGAACAGCCAGTCACCCATCCTTCCCCTTAGCATATTTAAGGCACCCAACCTGTCGGCCGGTAATATTTCAATGGCATTGATGGCTGCGGCCTGGATTCCCTTGTGGTTCTTCCTTAACCTCTACCTGCAGCAGATCCTCCAGCTGAATGCATTCCAAAGCGGATTGGCATTATTGCCCATGACCATTATCATCATGATCGTAATGGTTGGATTAACAGGAAAGCTGGTTGGGAAATTTGGCTTCAAGACCAACCTGGTAGCGGGACTGGTATCCCTGACGCTTTCACTGATCCTGTTCAGCTTTGTACCGGACAGTGGTACCTATATGGGAAATGTATTGCCGGCATCTATCCTGGGTGCCCTGGGTATGTCGCTTGCCTATATTCCGGGTACCATGGCCTCCATGTCAGGGGCAAAACCAGAAGAAACTGGTCTTGCTTCCGGCATCGTTAACACCAGCTACCAGATCGGATCGGCAATCGGATTGGCTGTAGTGGCAGTATTTGCAGCAAGTGTGACCAAAGCCTCACTGGCTGATGGCCTGGCGGAAAAAGCTGCCCTGAATGAAGGATTTCAATCCGCATTTGGCCTGGCCGCATGTTTTAGTGCTATCGCTGTCCTGGTTGCTATCCTAAAGATCAGGCAGCCCAAATAATAAGGTAGTCTATTTATTCCTATGATTCAGGGGCTGTATCGCGTTGCCGATGCAGCCTCTTTTATTGGCGGCTTTTATGGGATCCGTCTTCTGGCTAAAGCACATACTCAATCTCCTCTTCCGGAATCTCTTTACTTTATGGCCTCCATCAAACCAATCCCATTCTTATCAATCGCCTGCCTGAATTTTCGCATATCTGTTTCCGGTAGTTTCCTGAGCAGGGAACCCGGAACCAATTGAATGCTTCCTTCTTTGGTATTTCCTGCACTTGGAAAGAAAGCTACAACCTCCCCGTTATTGCCGGATTCCATTACAAAGCATGGGACAAATTTCCCATCGGATGGGAATAGTGCAGCCATTTGGTATGGTAACACTTCTTCCTTTTCCACCAGTTTTGACATGGCCATTTCCCGGTAAATACTATAACCGGGAATATGCGCACTAAGCTTATTATCCACCCAGTTGGTGATCTGTTTGAAAAAGGCAACCCTTACCAGGTATCCGCAAAACAAAATAAACAGCAGCAGACCGATAGCACCAGCTATGGTCCCACCAGATACCCCCAAAAAGGATTTCAATCCGAACATAGCGGCAAACCTTGAAGTAAGGCCAGTGAAGAATAATAAAACCTTATTGGCCAGGACAACCAATACCAGGATGGGTAAAAGAAAGATGATTCCCGCGATCATGGTATCGCGTAGCTTTTTGGTCAGTGATTTCATGATTATTGATTTGGTGGTTCTAATACTTTCCCGAAAGGAAGGAAATACTTCCTTTAAGCAGTTTACTTCGGGTAAGTCAGCGGTCCATCGGTTCCGGATCGTGGTGGCTTTGTCCTATTCAAACATTATCATGAGAAAAGTTGAGAAAGGGGTCAGCATTCCTGCTTCATTCCATTGATCATCCCTTCAAACGACTCATAAGGTACATTCATGATCCAGTATCTGAAGGGTCTTATCGTACAATGCCTTTGCCCTTTCCGGCGAACTGCCCACACAAACCAATCCCAGCTTTCCAAACTCTGATAATGCACCTACCAGGTGGAACATCACGCCTTCCTGTGCTGCCCCATCGTACATGAGGTCGTGGTACATGGCGATATCGATCAGGTCATCCGGGGTCAGGCCCTTATAACATTCACTGCTAACATTATCGGACGCAAAATAGAAACGTTTGTTCTTGCCCGCTGTGATATACTCGCCCTTTTCAGCATTGTAATGCCCGTCCGTCAGGAATTGCAACATCAGGTAGGGATGCGTGGTCCCACCCTTACGCAAATTGATCTCAATGGCATAATGCTTCCAGGAACCATCCGTTTGCTTCACTGAAATAAAATCAATGGCAAAGCGTCCCAGGGCTCCTTTCTTCTCCAACACTTCCGCGATCTTCCTGCCCTCGGCCGCCAGGCTGGTATTGTAGGATTCATCCGCCGGGAATATGGCCCCGATGAAGATCTGGCCATCATCCCCGCCAAGGACCTGGTCATGGGTGCTCACAATTTCTATTTCCCTGGTTGGCTTGATCACGCATTGAACGGATGGTGAGGTCTTGATCTCGCCATCCAGGAATTCTTCTACGATTCCTCCCATGGAAGCGAATTTCTCAAAGAACAATTCTTCCGAAACATCGGGCGCTACGGGCTTCATCTGTTGGGAAAGACTGGCTGCCAGCTGCTCTTCGAGTTGGTCATCAATCGGCAGATCAGGATACCTGTACATCGCATTGCCATCTCCGCTGAAGCCATCATTCATCTTGATCACCGCTTTGCGCATGGCCGGATACTTTCTTTTTAAAGAAGCCAGTGCAGCTGCTATATCTGCCTTGGTATGAAGGTCCTCATAGCCATCGGGCAGCAACACACCAGCTTCTCGGAAGGATTTCCTTCCACCAGATTTGGAGCCTTCATATAATTTTTCAGGATCGGTCCCGAATAGCGGTACGCCTAAGTGTACGGACAAGGTTTTCTCCAATGGCGTGATATTGTAACAGGTAAGGTGTGCGACAGAAGGGTCGGGGACCGATTGGCGGATGCGCTCGATCAGCCGGGGACGTTCGAGGATCTTCTGCGTAAGTGGTTTTACCGAAGCATCATAACAACTCAGTAAAGTCAGTCTTTTTCGCGCATGCGATCCCGTTATACCCGGTAAGAGGTGAAGGTAATAGTCGATGATGCTATCCGCCACCGGCATACTGGTCACATAGATCACATTGGTATTGGGCATGCGCAGCAACATCAACAGGCAAAGCATGCGTTCTTCATAATGCACCGCTCCTTTCACCTTCGACAATATCTCCTGATCGAGTGTCAGGGAAGGGATGATCACTACTGTCCTAGGTGCCAGTTTATCGGGGAAGACATGCTCGTATTGTTTCCCGAAACCTGCCTGGATGTCCCGGAATACAGCTTGCTCTTCTTCAGAACCTGGTGCGGGGAAATGTTTAGGGGCAGTAAAGGTCCTGCCGAGTGCGTGGGATTCGGGGAGCATAGTGGTTTTCTTTGTTCATAAGTTACATAAAATTTAAGTCGATATTCACCCCTGTACAGACAGGAACCACCATTATCTGAATAAAACCTACGAGGCACCCAAGCCCTGCTTGGTCAGGGGGAGCGGAATCGATTGCGCTACATCCAGCTGAGGCAGGTAACGATGCCCCAAAATGAAGTACATTCATTTTAGCCTTTAATATAACCTGGATTATATCCCTTCAAAACTTTGTGGAATATGTCAATCAGCATCCGGTCAATATTGATCTTTCTCTTTTTTCTTCTTGCTGAAATCACTTCAGGCCAGCCCAAACGGCATCTTTTTCAGCCCTTTCCCAAACGTTGGGATGAAGGCATCCCGCTTGGCAATGGAATGCTGGGAGCGCTAATCTGGCAGAAAGAAGATAAGCTAAGGTTTTCCCTTGACCGGGCAGACCTTTGGGATAGCCGTCCAATGAAAGGACTACATAGGAATGAATTCAGCTATGATTGGGTGTACCGGCAGGTACTGAAAAAGGATTACAAGATCGTTCAGCAATATTTTGACGCTCCCTATGATAATGAACCTGCACCAACCAAGATCCCGGGTGCGGCACTTGAAATCAATTCAGCCGCTTTAGGGGATATTGTTCAGGCAGAACTGAATCTCAGCACTGCTATCAGCCAGGTCAAATGGTCCAGCGGAACCCTGCTCAAAACCTTTGTACATGCTACCAGGCCTATCGGTTGGTTTCGTTTCGAAAATCTACACCAGCCCTTCTCCCTTGAACTGGTGCCTCCCGCTTACCAGGCAGCGGTCAGGAATATTGCCGATCCGGTAGGGGGCGATGACCTTGGCCGTCTCGGTTATTCCCAGGGTACTATTACCCGGAAGAACAATGCGATTGTTTATAGCCAAAAAGGGTGGGGTGATTTTGCCTATGAAGTAAGCATTCAATGGACAGAAGTTGATTCGAAGACAGTGGAAGGCGTGTGGACCATTACCAGAAGCCCGGAGGTATATTCCGGTTTCCATCTTTCATTAAATGGACTGGCTGAAGAACTAATGAAGGGATATGAAGCTGCGAGTCGTCTGCATAGGGATTGGTGGTCACGGTTCTGGGCGCAATCTGATGTACGGGTACCCGACAGCCTTGTCCAGCACCAATGGTATATGGAACAATACAAATTCGGGGCTACAGCCAGGAAAAATGCACCGCCCATTTCCTTGCAGGCTATCTGGACGGCTGACAATGGAAGGATCCCACCATGGAAAGGGGACTTCCACCATGACTTGAATACCCAGCTGAGTTATTGGCCAGCTTATAGCGGTAACCATTTAGGGGAAGCCATGGGTTACCTTAATTACTTCGAGAAGAACAAGGAGAACTTTAAGCGCTATACCAAATTGTATTTCGGTAAGGAGGGTATTGCCGTACCGGGTGTCACCACGCTTGATGGAACGGAAATGGGAGGCTGGATCCAGTATTCTTTATCGCCTACTGTCTCCGCATGGATCTCCCACCACTATTACCTGCACTGGCGCTATAGCATGGACAGGGATTTCCTGAAAGCCACAGCCTATCCCTGGATCAAAGGCACCGCCCGATTCCTTGAATCCATCACCATCATTGACACCAATGGTCGCCGGCAATTGCCCATCAGTTCAAGTCCCGAGATCAATGACAATAGCCTGGATGCCTGGTTTCTCGAAACCACCAACTATGACCTATCACTGATGAAATTCAATTTCAAGGCTGCTGCTGAACTCGCTAACGAACTGGAATTGGCAGATGAAGCCGACCACTGGCAACAATTGCATGACCAGCTTCCCGATTATGCCCTTTCCAACAAGAAAGAACTGATAGTAGGCCCCAATTACCCTTTCAGGGAATCCCATCGCCATTTCTCCAACCTGATGGCGATCCACCCGCTGGGCTTGATCAATTGGGATGGTTCTGCAAACGAACAAACCATAATTCGGAATAGCCTTCAGCAATTTGATAGTATAGGTCCAGGGAACTGGTGTGGATACTCCTATTCCTGGCTGGCCAATTTAAAAGCGAGGGCAAAAGATGGAGCAGGTGCATTAAATGCTCTGCAGATCTTTGCCAGGGCTTTCTGCTCCCCCAATAGCTTTCACCTGAATGGCGACCAGACCAAATCCGGCTATTCAAGTTTCACCTATCGCCCTTTTACCCTTGAAGGGAATTTTGCCTTTGCAGCAGGCCTGCAGGAAATGCTGCTGCAGTCCCATGCCGGCTATATTGAAGTGATGCCGGCTATTCCGGCTGAGTGGAAAACTGTTTCCTTCCATACCTTAAGGGCGGAAGGGGCTTTCCTGGTGAGTGCGGACAAAGAAAACGGCGAGATCAGGAGTATTGAGATATTCGCTGAGAAAGAAAATACCCTCCGGTTGAAAATGCCATCAGCGTCCTATTCCATCAGCGTAAATGAAAAAGTGACCGGCCAAAAGCGGGAAGGTAATTTGCTTATTGTTCAGTGCAAAGCAGGAGGGAAGATCATCCTTAAGAAAACTTAGTATGATCTTCTCCGTTAGTTTTGCTCAGTTCACTTCAAGGTTCGCCTTTTGCCAAAGGTCACGACTGGAAGACCCGATCATGATCCTGAAGGTACCGGGCTCGACCACACGCTTAAGGTCCTTATCGAGCATTTCCAGCATTTCAGGCGTAATGGCAAATTGCACCGTCCTACTTTCCCCCGGAGCCAGCTCGATCCGCTGGAATCCCCTTAACTCCTGCACAGGACGCGCTACGGATGCCAGGATATCCTTTATGTACATTTGCACTACTTCCTCTCCTTTAACCCGGCCGGTATTCCTGATGGTACAGCTAACAAAAGTTGTATCCTTCACACCCATCTGTTGCCGGGATAAGCGGATATTGCTGTATTCAAATTGTGTATAGCTTAACCCGGACCCAAAGGGGAAAAGCGGTTGTCCGCTGAGGTTATGGTAATCATCCCCCCGACCGGTTGGTTTGTGGTTATAGACCAATGGCAACTGGGCTTCATGTTGCGGGAAGGTTATCGGCAATCGACCTGCTGGATTATAGTCACCAAACAACACCGCTGCTACAGCATGCCCGCCTTCTTCACCCGGGTACCAAACGTCCAGCACCCCATCCACTTTATCCAGCCAATTGCCCATGGTGATGGCACTTCCCCCCACCAATACGACCACGACAGGCTTACCGGTGGCAGCCACAGCCTTTATCAGTTCTTCCTGGTGGCCGGGAAGGTTCAGCATGGCCCTGTCCTGGAACTCCCCCTCATGGATTCCCACCACAACTATCGCTATATCTGATGCCTTTGCTACCGCAACCGCGTCCCTGATCTTTGCTTCCTGGTTCTTTTCAACACCATAGTCCCAAACCAGCCTGATCCTGCCATTCGCTGCCGCTTCATAGAACTCTACCTGGATGGCATATTCTTTTCCTTTTTCCAATACATAATCCACGAGACGGGTATGATATCCCTGCTTGCCCCAATTATCCACGACCAGTTGTTGGTTGATGTATAACCTGTACCCATCATTACCCTCCAGTCCAATCTTTACCTTACCTGAAACAGGCGCTACCAGCTTGCCACTCCATTTCACTGAATAGTGGTCGGTTGGGAGGGAGGGGTCTGGTGAGAACAAGGTCCAATGGAAATTCACCGATTGGTCTAGTCGTGTCAAACTTGCTTTACCACTCGGGTTCAGGCCTGAAAAGTATTCCCCTGTAAGGCCCTGGGTGGTTTTACCGTTCCAAACCGTTTGTAAGTACTTATTAGGGATCGGTTCCCAATAGGTTTCATTCCTGTTGGCTCCTTCCACATAATTCACTTGCACGGTCTTACCCAGTTTTTCCCGGATGCCCTCCAGTATACTGACCTTCCCATTACCGGGACCGCTATAGCCTCCCAACCTGGCCTCTACCGCATCCTTACCCAGCACTGCGATGGAGCGGATCTTCTTACTGATGGGAAGTACTTGCTTTTCGTTCTTAAGCAACACGATTGATTTTAATGCAGCTTGCTTTGCAATGGCCTTATGGGTGGTATTGTTCACCCAGGCCTGGGCCAGTTCTTCGGAAACATATGGCTGTTCAAACAGTCCGAGTTCAAACTTGGCACGCAGGACCCTTGCCACCGCATCGTCTATTCGTTGCTGTGAGATAGACCCATCCAGGAAAGGTGGCTGGAACAATTGGTAATGCTGGTAATCGGTCTGGAAGATCACGTCCAGTCCATTGGAAATGGCATCTGCCGCTGATGCCGGATAATCCTTCGCTGTATTATGGAGCACCAGGGTTCCACCGGTGGCGCCCGCATCGGAGATCACGAATCCACCGAAGCCCCATTCCTTTTTCAGTTTATCCATCAATAACCAGCTATTGGCCGTGCTGGCTTTGCCGTCATAGGAATTATATGCGGTCATGATGGACCGCGATCCACCTTTTTCAATGGCTGCCCTGAAAGGAGGGAAGTGGATCTCTTCCATGTACCGCTCATTGAAATGAATGGGATAACTATCCCTTCCGCCATCACCCACATTGGCCACAAAATGCTTGGGGGTGGTAATGATGCCCATCTGTTCAAAGGGCGATACAAATGCCACCGCCATGGCTGCTGCCAGGAAGGGATCCTCACCATAGGTCTATTCGGTCCTTCCCCAACGGACATCACTGGCAATATTCACAACAGGCGAAAGCACATCACGGATGCCCCTTGCCTTTGTCTCAGTAGCTATGGCCGAAGCCACTTTCCGCATCATACTGGTATCGAAACTCGCTGCCAACCCAATGGCCTGCGGAAATGCAGTAGCGCCCTGCCGAACCAGTCCGTGCAGGCATTCATCAAAGGCCATGATGGGAATACCCAATCTTGTCTGCTCCACAAAATAGCGTTGGATGGTATTCACCTTCCTGGCCAGTAACAAGGCGTTCTCTGATGCATTGTACTGCAGTAACTGTGCAGAAGCATTCTTGCCGGCGGAAGCGGCGCTTACCTGGAAGCCAAAGATGCCATGCCGGTATTGTCCGGGGTCCTCACCCAGGTCTCCCGGTATCATGAACAACTGCCAGAATTTTTCCTCTGGGGTCATCCTCGCCAAAAGGTCCTTCACCCTTTCTTCAACAGGAAGTTTCGGGTTCTTGTACGGCAATGATTGTTGGGCCCCGGCCACTGAAGAAAGGGCTAACCATGCAAGGGAAATAATGATAAACCGCTTCATCCTATAAGGGTATTCTTTAGTGAACTATACTTCGAAGATAATTGACCGTAACAAGGATACTCGCTGCGGTCAAAATTGAAGAGATATCTGTAGATTTAATATCACTTTTTACTACCACACATTCCTTCAACCCAAAACTTTCCGCTAATGAAACCTGTACTCACCTGGTTATTGCTCCTGGTTATTCCCGTATTGGTATCCGCACAGACCAACTGGAGTCCGGATCAACTCCTAAAGATCAAGAACATCTCTGCTGCTGAAGTATCGCCCGATGGTAAAAGGGTCGCCTATACTATCCGAGAAGCTGTGATGACAGACGACCGCAGTGAATATGTGAACCAGATCTGGATCAGTGCCATCGATGGCAGCAATGCCTTCCAGCTTACGAGGGGAGACAAAAGCAATAACAACCCCAAATGGAGCCCCGACAACCAATCCATTGCCTTTACTTCTTCAAGGGATGGTAAAAGCAATCTTTATATCATTTCACTGGCCGGAGGTGAAGCCGAGAAGATCACGGAAGTGAAAGGCAGTGTGGGTGATTTCAGCTGGAGCTACGATGGGAAGATGATCGCCTACCTGACTGCCGATGTGGCAAGTGATGAGGAGGAGAAACGCAAGAAGGCAAAGGACGATTGGTACTTCATGGAAGAAGTACTGAAGCAAAACCGACTGGCTGTGGTCTGGTTGAACCAGAAGGACAGTACCGGTCGCCTTGTCCAGAAAGTGCTCACCAAGGACAATATCAATGTAAATGCATTCGACTGGAACAAGGATGGTTCGGCTATTGTTTACAGTTATGGTAAGTCTGTCAAGGTGAATGACAATATATACAGCGATATCGCCATGGTCAATATTGCTTCCGGTGAAATAAAGACCATTGCCAACACCCCGGCCGGTGAGACCAATCCACGCTTCAGTCCCGATGGTCAATACATCAGTTACCACTGCACCCAGAACCCGCACGATTGGGCCGGCGCCAGGCATGCACAGGTTTATGGCCTGGCTGATGGCAAAAGCTGGAAATTGAAAGCCACGCCAAATGAGGACGGTGCCATACTCGGCTGGACAAAGGACGGCAAGGCACTGATCTGGTCCGAGGAAAACCGTACCAGGGCCAGTATCTATCTCCTTGGTCTGGACGGCCAAACCATAAGCGAATGGAGCAAGGGCGAGAAAGACCATATCAGCCTGGCCAGGTTGAACAACAGCAGGACCCATCTATCCTTCTTGCTGCAGAACAGCTCGAAGTTTCCGGAACTCTATGTGAGTACCCTGGATGACTACAAGCCAGCAAAAGTTACCAGCATCAATGCGGGACATGCCAATAAGCCCTTGGGAAGGACAGAACTGATCAAATGGAAGGGAGCCGATGGCCTGGAGATCGAAGGCCTGCTCACCTACCCGGTGAATTACCAGGCCGGCCAGAAAGTACCGCTGATCCTGAACATCCATGGTGGCCCGGCAGGCGTTTTTGCCGAGACCTGTATCGCTGCCAATTCCGGGACCTATCCCTTAGCCAGTTTCAGTGAACAGGGCATTGCCATCCTGCGCCCTAATCCCAGGGGTTCTACAGGGTATGGAACGGCATTCCGCCAGGCCAACCGCGCCGATTGGGGTGGAAAGGATTATATCGACCTCATGAATGGAATAGATGCCGTGATCAAAATGGGCGTGGCCGACAAGGACAAGCTGGGCGTGATGGGCTGGAGTTATGGCGGTTTCATGAGCAGCTGGGTGGTGGGCCATACCAACCGCTTCAAGGTTGCATCCATCGGTGCCCCGGTAGTGGACCTCCGTCACCAGAACCTGACCGATGATGTGGCCGGCCTGCTGATCACTTACTTTAACGGCGACCCCTGGACGAACTGGGACCTCTATGATAAGTATTCACCCCTTCTGTATGTCCAGCATGTACAAACCCCGGTATTGTTGCAACACGGTGAGGCCGACCAGCGGGTGCCGGTAAGCAACTCCATTATGTTCTATAATGCCTTGAAGCGAAGGAATATCCCGGTAAGGTTACTGGTATTGCCCCGCCAACCACATGGCCCGGTGGAACCCAGGATGGTGAAGAAGACCATGCAAACCAATCTTGAATGGATGGGAGCTAAGTTGAAGTAAGAAAGTTGAACAAGATCAAAATAAAAAACCCGGCTAGATTAGCCGGGTTTTTTCGTGGTGTGGGCCGGAATCGAACCGGCGACACAAGGATTTTCAGTCCTTTGCTCTACCAACTGAGCTACCGCACCTCCTTCCTTTCTTCAACGAAGAATATTCGTTTCGAATGGGTGGCAAAGATAAGCGGAGGATGCTTTCCTGCCAAAAAATTCTGGAAAAAATGTTGATATCGCCTTTAGTTATCGTGCTTTGCCACGAAGGCACGAAGGCTCAAAAGAGCACGAAGGCGTTTGAAAGATCTTTGTGTTACTTAGCGTCTTAGTGCCTTCGTGGCCCAAAACATTACATCCCATACTGCGCCAGGAACTTGATGCGCATGATCTTCAGCTGCTCCCAGGTATAATTGCTTTCCGCCAGTTCCTCCAGGGCTACCTGCAGGGATGAGGTCTCGCAACCCTTGAAATATTCCAGGATCTCCTCCTGGTCATATTCATCCAGCATTTCATCAATGGCATAGTCCAGGTTCAGCTTGGTGCCGCTGGCCGCGATGGTCTCCATTTCCTCCAGCAAGGCATCGAGCCTCAGGTCCTTGTTCTTCGCAATGGTCTCCAGCGGTATCTTCTTATCGGTCTGCTGGATGATGTATACTTTCAGCCCGCTCTTGTTCACCACGCTCTTCATCACGAACTCATCGGGCTTCTCAATATTGTTCTCCTCCACATATTTAGCGATAAGCTCCACGAATGGCTTACCATAACGGATGGCCTTGCCCTTGCTCACGCCCTGGCATTTCTCCAGCTCCTGCACCGTGGTAGGGTAGAGGGTGGCCATATCCTGCAGGGAGGTTTCCAGGAAGATCACGAATGGTGGCAGGCTCTTACGCTTCGCCTCCTTCTGGCGGAGCTCCTTCAGCATCTCGAACAGCTTTTCATCCGTAGCCGTTGCGGAACCGCCGCCGGTCTCTACGCCTTCGTCATCGTCCTCATTGGCGTCCTCGAACAGGTTGTTCAGGATGATCTTGAAGCTCTTGGGCTTCTTCATGAAGGCTTCGCCATTTTTGGTCAGCTTCAACACCCCATATTCTTCAATATCCTTGGAAAGGTACCCTGCCAACAGCAGCTGCCTCACCAGGGAATTCCAGTAATGGTCGGCCTCATCCTTACCAATGCCGAACTCGGCCAGGCCATCGTGCCTGAACATCTTGATATTGGGGGTCAGCTTACCGGTCAGGATATTCACCACGTAATCGGTCGCGAAGCGCTCATCCAGGGCCTTCACCACCTTCAACACCTTCACGGCATTCTCCTTAGCTTCTACCTGCTCCTTGGGGTTCCTGCAATTATCGCAGTTGCCGCAGTTCTTATCGGTCCACTCCTCTCCAAAATAGCTCAGCAGGATCTTCCGCCTGCAGACACCGCTTTCTGCGTAGGCCACGGTCTCATTGATGAGTTGGGCGCCCACTTCGCGCTCGCTCAGGGGCTTGTCGCGCATCAGGTGTTCCAGCTTGGCCACATCCTTATGGGAATAATACAGGATACAGTTGCCCTCCAGTCCATCACGACCGGCACGACCTGTTTCCTGGTAATAGTTCTCGATGCTCTTGGGGATATTATAATGGATCACGAAACGCACATCCGGCTTGTCGATGCCCATCCCGAATGCGATGGTCGCCACGATCACCTGGACATCCTCGTTCAGGAACATATCCTGGCGTTCTGCCCTCAGTTTGCTGTCGAGTCCCGCATGGTAGGCCACCGCCTTGATGCCATTGGCCACCAGCACATCGGCCAGTTCTTCGGTGGTCTTGCGGTTCAGGGTATAGATGATACCGCTCTTTCCCTTCAGGCTGACAATATATTTTACAATGCTCTTGATGGTCTGTTCCTTCTTGATCTTGGGCTGGATCTCGTAATAGAGGTTATGCCTGTTGAAGGAAGAAATAAAGATATTTGGTTCGCGAAGGCCCAGGTTCTTCACAATATCACTCTGCACTTTGGGGGTGGCGGTCGCCGTAAGGGCAACCACCGGCACTTCCGGGCTGATCTGGTCCATCATTTCACGAAGGCGACGGTATTCCGGGCGGAAATCATGTCCCCATTCTGAGATACAGTGGGCCTCGTCAACGGCGAAAAAGGAAATATTCAGGTCACTGAAAAATTCAAGGTTCTCTTGCTTGGTAAGGGTTTCAGGTGCCACATACAGCATCTTGGTCCTGCCGGTCAGCAGGTCATCGTGCACTTCCCTGATCTCCTTCTTGGTAAGGGTGGAGTTCAGGAAATGGGCCACATCATCCTTGCTGCTGTAACTCCTCACCAGGTCTACCTGGTTCTTCATCAGGGCGATCAGGGGCGATACAATGATCGCAACCCCATCCTTGATCATGGCCGGTAACTGGTAACACAAGCTCTTACCGCCACCGGTGGGCATGATTACAAAGGTATCCTTGCCGCTGAGCAGCGACTGGATCGCTGCTTCCTGCTGGCCCTTGAATTGATTGAAACCAAAATGCTCCTGCAGGGCTTCCAGCAGTTGTTCGGAGCTGTATGTAGATGTGGTGGATTTGGATGCCGTCTTCTTAGCCTTTGGAGCTGAAGCCGCGGTTTTCCTGGATCTTGTAGTCGTTGCCATGCGCTGTAATTTTCATTCTCACTGCAATCAGTAATCTCATAAGTTAACGAAAAAAGCCATATGAGGGAACCAGAGCCTTTACCTTTTTCCGGAAATCCCTGCTTTTTTCAGAAAGGACGGCGAAGTTACTGAAAAATGGGGCCAAAAGGGGGTTGAAATTGTTAATATGATGCGATTTTATCCGCTTCGGTTAGGTATATAGCCCCTTTTCGGAAAAGGGACCGTCAACCAAATTCGCCCCCCTCCAATCCACATTCCTCATTATTTTTGCCCCGCTATATGAATCCCCAACAAATTCAAGAGATCGCCCGCCAAACCATTGGACTGGAAGCGGAATCCCTGCTGGCCATGCAGCAGTTCATCGACGACCAGTTCTCCCGCGCGGTAGAAGTGGTGTACCAGAGCAAGGGCCGGCTGGTGGTGAGTGGAATAGGAAAGAGTGCGATCATTGCCCAGAAGATCGTGGCCACCCTCAATTCAACCGGTACCCCATCACTCTATATGCATGCTGCGGACGCTATCCACGGCGACCTGGGTATGGTTCAACAGGATGATGTGGTAATGGTGATCAGCAAGAGCGGCGAAAGCCCGGAGATCAAGGTGCTGGTACCCCTTATCAGGAATTTCGGCAATGTGCTGATCGGGATGGTCGGTAATACCGCATCCTTCCTCGCCAGGCAGTCAGATATTGTCCTGAACACTTCTGTTTCCGTAGAAGCCTGTCCCAATAACCTGGCACCTACCAGCAGTACCACGGCACAAATGGTGATGGGTGATGCATTGGCGGTGAGCCTCATGAAGCTGAGCGGATTCAATGGCCAGGATTTTGCCAAGTTCCACCCGGGTGGCACCCTGGGCAAGAAGCTTTACCTGAGGGTACACGACCTCTATATCAATAATGAAAAACCCAAAGTAAGCCCTTCTGCAGGACTGAAAGAGGTGATCATCTCCATTTCGGGAAGCCGGTTGGGAATGACTACGGTTGTTGATGGCAACAATACCATCCTGGGGGTGATCACGGATGGGGACCTGCGCAGGATGCTGGAAAAGGAGCAAAGCCTTGAAGGCATTAAGGCCTCCGACATCATGACCAGCAATCCCAAAAGCATCTTGGCCGATGCCATGGCCATCAATGCGCTGGACCTGTTAAGGAAATATGATATAACCCAGCTGGTTGTCAGGGACGAGCACAACCAATACCTTGGAATCCTACATTTGCACGATCTAATCAAAGAAGGCCTTATTTAAGGCACAATAGCCTGACCAATGAACAAACATCACTACGTGGCCATTATGGCCGGAGGGATAGGAAGCCGTTTCTGGCCCATGAGCCGTACCAACTACCCCAAACAGTTCCTGGATATCCTGAATACGGGCAAGACCCTTATCCAGTGGACCTTTGATCGTTTCGCTGAATTTATCCCCAAGGAAAACATCTTTGTTGTTACGTCGGAAGAGTACATCGATATTGTTGCAGAACAATTACCCGCACTGCCAACCGATAATATCCTGGGTGAACCTTCCCGCAAGAATACCGCACCCTGTATCGCCTATATCTCCTTCAAGCTGATGCAGAAGGACCCACAGGCATCCCTGATCGTGGCGCCTTCAGACCACCTTATCCTGGACACTACCGCTTTCAGGAAGGTTTGCTTGGAAGCCCTGAGCTTTGTGAATAAGCACAATGCCCTGGTGACGCTGGGTATCCAGCCAACCCATCCCAACACGGGTTATGGGTATATCCAGTATGAGCAACATGCCGTTACCGATAATGTCTTTAAGGTAAAGACCTTCACCGAAAAGCCCAACCTGGAATTGGCCAGGACCTTCCTGGCTAGCGGCGATTTCCTTTGGAATGCAGGTATCTTCGTTTGGCAGGTCAAGAATGTGCTTGCCGCATTTGAACAATACCTGCCGGAAATGTTCGAAGTGTTCGCCTCAGAAAAGGAAAAATTCAACACACCTGAAGAAAAGGCAACCCTGGAGCAGGTCTATCCCCAGTGTACCAATATTTCCATCGATTTCGGCATCATGGAAAAAGCCAATAATGTTTATGTGATCCCCTCTTCCTTTGGCTGGAGCGACCTGGGTACCTGGAACAGTGCCTATGATAATTTCGAGAAAGATTACCTGGGTAATGCCGTTGCCGGGGAGAACGTCATGGTAATAGATGCTACAAAATGCATGGTCCATGTCCCGGATGACAAACTGGTATTGCTGCAGGGACTCGATGATTTCATCGTTGTGGATACAAAAGATGTCCTGATGATCTGCCAGAAAGGCCGCGAACAGGAGATAAAGGATTATGTTTCAGAGGTAAAAAGGAAAAAAGGCGAGAAGTACCTATAGGCCATACCACTTATCAAGTTTTTTAAAAATGCCTCGCTATTTCCCGCGAGGCATTTTATATTTACCTTTAACATCGCATCACAATAAACCGCTTGTTCCTTATCCTCCCCCGAGTTGAGTCTTTGTAAACATAGGCTCTAATCCTCTACTACACCGGGTGTCGGATGCTGGTGCAGGCGCCAGGCAGAACCCAAACCATACTAACCGTAGATAATTGACGATCCGTAAAAGCTATTTGTCAGGAACAGCTTGCAACGTTTTGCGTCACATGATGTCAAATTTGCTGTTCCCGGCTTGATACCGGATGACACCCTATTGACGGTTGCCATCTGATGCTCTTGCAGATCGTATTAAATCTTTTATATGACCAGAATAAACTATTCTTCAGGCGCACCCTGGGAAGAAATTGTCGGTTACAGCAGGGCAGTGAAGGTGGGCAATCTAGTAGAAGTGACCGGAACAGTTGCCATCAATGAAAACAATGAAGTGGTAGGCAAGGAAGATGCCTATGCCCAAACCCGCTTCATCATTGAAAAGATCGGCAGGGTCCTGGAGCAGACAGGCTTCAGCCTCAAGGATGTGATCCGGACCAGGATCTTCGTAACCGATATCAGTCGTTGGGAAGAGATTGGTCGCGCCCACGGTGAGTTTTTCAAGGCCATCAAACCCTGCACCACTATGGTGGAGGTAAAGGGCCTGATATCGCCTGATTACCTGGTAGAGATAGAGGCTACGGCCATGAAAGCATAGATAAACCTTAGACTTATCCTATAAACACAAAGAGAAAACACATGCAAAAACAGGTTGCCTATTTCGACAATCTGGTCGATTCATTCCGAATCAATCACCATTCTCAGGAACCGATCTCCCCGCATTTTGAGATCCTGAAATTCGAGGACATCTCCTGGCAAACCAAAGAAACCACTACCAACCCGTTCCGGTTAAATGCTTTTGTAATCGGATTTGTAACGGGAGGTAGCTTTAAGCTGAATATCAGTAACCAGGAATATGCCATTGGTAAGGACATCATGTATTTTACCTCGCCCTGGCATATCCGCCAGTATTCAGAGATCACTGATTGGAATGGATACCTGGTATTCTTCACCCCTGATTTCATCTTCCAGTATCCCCAGGGTGAATTCATTTTCCGTGAGTTCAGGTTCTTCCATACTGAAAATGGACTGGTCATAGATAAGGGTCCCGGTTTCCTCGATGAACAGAAGGAATTGTTGGATCTCATGTACAAGATCCTGCACAGTGATAATCCCGAAAAGATGAAGATGCTCTTTCATTACCTGAACATCTTCCTTTACCAGTGCAAGGCCAAGTTTGGCAGTGAAACCGCCCAGCAACAGAACGGCAAGGACACTACCCTGAACAATTTCCTACAGACGCTGAACGAGTACTTTATCAAACTCAATAAGGGCAAAATGGATAAAGCCCTGACCCTTAAGTATGTGGCTAATGAAATGCACCTGCACCCCACCTATCTCAGTAACCTGCTCAAGCAGCAAACCGGGAAGACGGCAGCCCAACTGGTGAGGGAAAGGGTGATCCTTGAAGCACAGTCCCTTCTCAAGAATACGGATATGACCGTTGCTGAAGTGGCTTATTACCTGCATTTCAAGGACAATTCCAACTTCGCCAAATTCTTCCGTCACCAGGTTGGAATCAGCCCATCCGACTACCGGGACAAGGCCCGTAACAATGTTAAAATCTGATTAAAGCAAGAAATTACCACAAATTCTATAACACTTACCTCATGAAGGCGGGGAACTGAACTAACTTCATGGGGCAATCTGTAAGCAGCAGATTGTAAAACCTCTTCTTCATGCAGGTTTTAGGGTGGTCCTAATAGAGCTCGTCCGCGGGCTCTATTTTTTTGTGCCTGCACTACCAATATGCCTCCCTTATCTTTGGCCCATGCGAAGGATCGACTCCAAATTACCACTGGTGGGTACAACCATTTTTACCACCATGAGCGCTCTAGCAACTGAATACAATGCCATCAACCTCGGGCAGGGATTTCCTGACTTCCCCATGGACAAATCGCTCACAAGCCTTGTCAATGCAGCCATGGAAAATGATTTCAACCAATATGCCCCCATGCCTGGTCTTCCTGCACTCCGCGAAGCCATTGCAGAAAAGGTCTTATTGTGTTATGGCACCCTGATCAACCCCGGAACAGAGGTCACCATCACACCCGGCGGAACCTATGCCATCTATACCGCACTGACCACGATCCTCAATAAAGGTGATGAGGTTATTGTTCTCGAGCCCGCTTACGACAGTTATGTCCCCAATATCCTTGTCAATGGGGCAAAGCCTGTACTGGTACCACTTGACCCTTCCAATTTCAGCATCAACTGGGATGCGGTGAGGAATGCCGTAAGTCCAGCTACCAGGGCCATCATCATCAATTCGCCACATAACCCAACCGGCGCCATCCTTAGGGAAGAAGATATTATCCAGCTCACCCATTTGGTGGAGGAGCATGACCTATTTATCATTAGTGATGAAGTATATGAACACCTGATCTTCGACGGACGGCCACACCTGAGTATGCTGAAGTATCCCCGTTTGTTGCAACGCAGCTTCGTTTGTTTCTCTTTCGGGAAAGTATACCACTGCACAGGATGGAAGATGGGCTACTGCATTGCCCCGGAGGCCATGATGAAGGAATTCAGGAAGGTTCACCAGTTCAACTGTTTTAGCTGCCATACCCCTTCACAAGTGGCGCTGGCCAGCTACCTGAAAAATCCTTCGGCCTACCTGGAATTAGGTAGCTTCCTGCAAAAGAAGCGGGATCATTTCACCGACCTGATGTCAACTACGAGGTTCAACCTCCTGCCTTCCTACGGAAGTTATTTTATCTGCGCTTCCTATGGCCGGATATCGGATGAGTCCGCTGCCGAATTTGCCATCAGGTTGACAAAGGAGACTGGTGTGGCTACCATACCCGTCTCCGCATTCTACCAGGATGGCTTTGATGGGAAGCTTTTGCGCTTCTGCTTTGCCAAAAAGGAATCCACACTTGAAACGGCAGTAGCCAAATTGCAAAAGATCTGAAACTGTTCCGATGTTATTGAAACTGTCAAGACCAGTAGTTGCGAGGTACCAGGCCTTTATCGGCTGGATGCGGCTTAAACTGAATCGTGTTCAGTTCATGGTGTATACGGCAATCCTGACAGGGATTGTTACTGGCCTGGCTGCCGTTGGTTTAAAATCGGTGGTCCACCTGCTGCAGGAGTTCATTTCCCAACCAGGTTCAAGGAAATTCACATTTGCCATCTTCCCCATACTTGGACTGATCATAACGGTGATCATCACCCGCCTTTTTTTCAACGGGTTCATTGAGAAAGGTATTGGAATGGTGTTAAGGTCAGTGGCCCGGAAGAACGCTTTTATCCCACTTTCAGATACTTACAAACACCTTGTCACCGCATCTATTACGGTAGGCATGGGCGGCTCCGCAGGTCTTGAGGCACCCATTGTAGCGACCGGCTCAGCCATTGGGTCAAATACCGCCAGGATACATCAGTTAGATTTTAAGGAGAGAAGTTTGATCCTTGCTTGCGGTGCAGCTGCAGGTATTTCGGCAGTTTTCAATGCCCCTGTGGCCGGGGTAATCTTTGCCATTGAGATACTGTTGACCGAAACCATTGTCAGTTATTTCATCCCGCTCATTATTGCTTCTGTTACCGGCGCATTATGCTCCCATATCATTTTAAAAGAGAGCATTCTTTTCAACTTCAAACTAAAGCAGGCATTTGATTACCATAATGTACCATTCTATATCCTCCTTGGACTGATGGCAGGGTTCACGTCACTCTATTATGCCAGGGTATTCAAGAAAACCGAACACGGTGTACACCAGCTCATCAAAAATCCCTATTTGAAAGCACTGATCGCAGGCTGCTTATTGGCTATCCTGATCATTGCTTTTCCCCCACTTTTAGGGGAGGGCTATCCTACTGTCGGCTTCCTCGCCAATGGTGAACCTGAAAAGATCATCCAGGCCTTCCTCTACCAGTTCGAGCCGGGCATGTGGGGATTATTACTGATTGCCGGCGCCATTATCCTATTAAAACCGGTAGCGGCCGGTATTACCATTGGCGGGGGTGGCAATGGCGGAAATTTTGCACCATCCCTGTTTGTGGGCGCCTATCTGGGTTTTTTCCTTTCACGTATTACCAATCTCACCAAATGGTTCAGTTTACCGGAAGGCAACTTTAGCCTTGCCGGTATGGCCGGGGTTTTAAGCGGCATAATGTATTGTCCGCTTACTGCCATCTTCCTCATTGCTGAGATCACCAATGGGTATGAATTGTTCATTCCCCTGATGATCGTTTCTTCCATTTCTTTTTTCATCGTGAAGCATTTTGAGCCTTATTCAATGGAAACAAAAAAACTGGTTCGCGAAGGGCAGGTATTCACCCACAAAAAAGAAGACAATATCCTTCAGCAAATGCACCTTGGGGAACTGGTTCAGGATGAATATGAACGGATCGGGATCGATAAGAAACTCTCTGACCTGGTAGCATTGATCAAATCTTCCAACAAGAACATCTTTGCGGTGGTTAACAATGAGGGAAAATTCCAGGGCATCATTGAACTGAATGATATCAAAAAGACCTTGTTCGAACCCAGGTTATTTGAAAGGACAACAGTCAAGGAACTGATGAAGAAACCCCCGGCAACTATTTTTGAAAATGAATCCATGAAGAAGGCCATGGATAAAATGGATTACACCCAGTCATGGTACCTGCCTGTACTGGACAAGGACAAACGCTTTCTTGGCTTTCTATCCAAAACCAGGATTTTTGAAAAATACCGGGAATCACTGGCCGGAAAGGCTGATCTTTATGATGAAGAAGAACATGAACCCTAAACATCAATGATCATGAGTGCCTTACTTCGAAAGATCAAATGGTTCTTTTGGGACAGGTTTAACCTGATGGAAGATACAGATGAGTTTGAAAATATTATCGAAGCTTTAAGTAAGGGTGTTGACTTCAAAGGAACAAATTTATGGATCCTCATCTTTGCCATATTTATAGCCTCAATTGGACTAAATGTTAACGCTACTGCGGTGATCATTGGGGCGATGCTGATCTCTCCTTTAATGGGACCAATCATGGGTTTCGGCCTTGGGGTAGGGATCTATGATTTTGAGCTGGTCAAAAGGGCTTTACGTAACCTGGCCATCGCAGCCTTACTCAGTCTTTGTACCTCTACCCTTTACTTCCTTATTTCCCCCATCCATGATGCAGCGTCAGAGTTATTGGCAAGAACGCAGCCAACTACCTATGATGTCTTAATCGCATTTTTGGGCGGGTTGGCAGGAGTTGTGGCGGCTACAAGAAAGGAAAAGAGTAATGTTATTCCAGGCGTTGCAATTGCCACGGCACTAATGCCCCCGCTTTGCACGGCAGGTTATGGATTGGCTAACGGTGAGTGGAAATACTTAATGGGAGCCCTCTACCTGTTTTTTATCAATAGCGTTTTCATCAGTTTGGCTACCATCCTAATTGTCAGGTTCCTGAAGTTCCCCAAGGTAAAGTACGTTAATGATGAAGAGCGGAAAAAGGTTCGCAGTTATATTTTGAGCATATCCTTACTAACCCTGGTACCTAGCATATATTTTGGCTATAACATTATTCAACAAAATATTTACCTGAAAAACGCAAGTTCTTTTATAGAGAAGGAAATGTCCTTTGGGTTTTCACAGTTGGTCAAATCAGAAATCAATACTAAAGCAAGGGTGATCTCGCTGGTATATATCGGTGCTCCCTTAACAGATAGCCTAATAAATAGCCGGAAACAAAGAATGCCCGAGTATAATTTGACCAATACCCAATGCAAGATCAGGCAAATTAGTATTAGCGACAGCCTTCAGGTTAACCTGCTCAAAAATGCCATAAGGGAAGACCTCAAGGGTAATCAGGAGTTAAGCCTGTCCATGGAAGAGCGGCTGTCCCGACTGGAAGAAGCGCAGGCTGTCATGAAAATGGATACCACGCCCCGTAATGCTGCATTACTGCAAGAGCTGGCCAGCTTTAACAGCAATATCAAAGCCCTGGCCGTGGAACCAACCATAATAGAAGGGCCTTCAGGCTCAGATACTGCCTACCTGGTATTCCTTGAACTAAGAATACCCCTTAATAAAAACGAGACCCAGTCCATTAACCAATGGCTTTCCGCAAGGCTGAAGAGTGAGAATATCAAGGTGTTTTCCGAGATAAAACCTTGATAGTAGTCATTTTAATGAATTTATAATTGTTCTACGGAGCGCACTGAGCAGGAGTTTTGGTAATTTTAAGTTTGTCTGATTCCATCGTGTATGCAGGATATTTCCATTTTATTGGTCGAAGATGAGCGAAAGATTGCCGAAACCCTGAAAAAAGGCCTGGAAGAACAGCAGTACACTGTCCAGATCGCCTACGACGGGAACATGGGTAAGAAACTGTTCGATAACGAGCATTTCGACCTGGTGATCGCAGATATCAATCTTCCCGGCATCAATGGTTACGAATTACTCCACCATATCCGCCAGGTAAACCAGCATATCCCGGTACTTTTATTGACAGCACTGAACGGAATAGATGATAAGGTTGAGGGCTTCAATTCCGGCGCAGATGATTATATTGTGAAACCCTTCGATTTTGTGGAACTCCTCGTTAGGATCCGGGCATTATTGAAGCGGGCACAATATAACATGCCGATCGGCAATACGATCAGGGTAGGAGACCTGTTGATGAATATCGATAGTAAGGAAGTATCAAGGGCTGGTAAACCCATTCAGTTGACCGCAAAAGAATTCCAGCTCCTCGAATACATGATCAAGAACAAGAACAGGGTGGTGTCACGTGCCGATATAGCCTTGAATGTATGGGATATTGATTTTGACACCGGTACCAATGTTATTGATGTTTATGTGAACTTCCTCCGTAAAAAGATCGACAGGGATTTTGACCAGAAACTGATCCACACCCAGGTTGGCATGGGGTATGTGCTGAAAGAAAACAGCTAGCGTGAAGATCAGAACCAAAATAACCTTACTGTTCACGATACTGGTCACAGCCTTATTATTATTGCTGGCCTGGTTCGTTTATTATCTTTCCTCTGTCCAAAGAAAGGACACCTTCCGCCAGCGACTCCAAAGCAGGGCAAGTAATTCTGCCCAATTGTATATCATCCTGGGCGATACCAGCAAAAGCCTGCTCGACAGGATCGAAGCGAGCAATGCCAGGCTGTTTTCGAGAAAATCATTACATGTTTATGATTCTTCCGGAAGGCCTTTGTACATTTTCAACGCATCCCCCAATGATGCGTTCAAGCTTTCGCAGGATAACCTCAATACGATCATCAGCAAAAAGGAAACCGGCTTCAGCATAGATGATCGCGATGCCTATGGATTATTGCATAAAGACGCCAGGCACCATTTTATTGTGGTGGCCACCGCCTATGACCTTGATGGGCATGGATGGCTTTCCAGGTTAAAACAGATCCTCCTGTTCAGCACACTCTTCGGCACGTCATTATCCATGTTGATCGGTTACCTGTTCTCCCGCCAACTGCTGCTCCCAATTGCCAATATTATTGATGAGGTAAACAATATTTCCTCCCACAACCTTTCCCAAAGGATCGATGCAGGCAGCGGACAGGATGAATTGAGGCAATTGGCTGATACCTTTAACGAATTGCTCAATCGCCTGCAGGTATCCTTTACCACACAGCGCCGCTTCATTTCCAATGCTTCCCATGAATTGAATACGCCTTTGACATCGATCTCCAGCCAGTTGGAAATCACCCTTAGGAAGGAAAGAAGTGTTGCAGAGTATAAAGCAGTACTGGAGTCTGTACAGGAAGATGTGCAGCAAATGCGACAGCTGACCAAGAGTCTGCTGGAAATTGCCAAGACCGGATCACAGGGAAGTATTGAATTGAAAGAGGTACGCCTCGATGAAGTGTTGTTGAAAGTTACCAGCGCTGTACAAAAAATTTCACAGGACTACCAGGTCATCCTTAGCTTTAGTGAAATTCCGGAAGACGAAAAGCGCTGTGTAGTATTTGGTAATGCAGACCTGCTTTTCAGCGCATTGAAAAATATTGTGGAGAACGGATGCAAATATTCCAATGACCATACCAGTAACGTATTCCTCAATTTCAAGGAGAACGAACTGATCATTGAGATCAGGAACAGGGGGGATGTGATCACCGCAGATGAAATTGACAATATTTTCCTTCCTTTTTACCGCTCCCCCAAGACACAGTCAGGCAAAGGGTTTGGCCTTGGACTCGCATTGGCCAAACGTATCATTGGTATCCACAAAGGAAGCATAGACGTTGATTCTGATGTAGTTAAAGGAACCTGTTTCACTGTCAGCATCCCCAATATCAATAGCTACAACTCGAATTAATTTCCTTTTAATTATGCTTTAATCGGGTCTTAATGATTCATGGGCAAATTTGGTAAAATAAAATTTTGTCTATGGTAACTGTTATCATCCCAGCATTGAACGAGGAAAAGACTGTAGGCAAGGTAGTACGCTACTGCCTGCAGCATGAAGTTGTTACCGAAGTAATTGTTGTTGACGACCAGTCGGAAGACAAGACCAGGGAAGTAGCCGAAAGCGCCGGCGCGAAAGTCATCATTAGTGCAACAAGGGGTAAGGGCAGTTCCATGGAAGACGGCATTAAAGCTGCCAGCAACGAGTTCCTTGTCTTTCTTGATGGTGATATAGACCCTTATCCACAACCCACCATATTCCTGCTGACGGATCCATTGCTGCGCGATGAAGTAGATTTCGTGAAAGCAGGATTCTCGCGCAATGCAGGAAGGGTAACAGAACTGGTGGCAAAGCCTTTGATCAATATTTTCTATCCCGGCCTGGCGCGTTTCGAGCAACCTTTAAGCGGAATGATAGCAGGAAAGAAAAAATTCTTCCAGCGCATCCGGTTCTTTTCTGATTACGGTGTGGATATCGGTATCCTGATCGATATGTACCTGATGCAAGCCAGGATGAAGGAAGTATGTATCGGTTATATCGAAAACAAAAGCAAGCCCTGGCAGGCGCTCGGTAAAATGAGTTATGAAGTGACGAGGGCCATCATTGCAAAATCAGTCCTACAGATGGATGATGTGGTAGCCGTTGGCGGAAAGGAAGTATTGAACCGCATCTCCTCAGAAATGAAGAACATGTTGCCTTCTGCATTCTTCCGCCAAAACAAAATGGTGTTGATAGACGCAGATAAACTGGTCATGGAAAAGGATTTCAATTTCCTCATTGCGGAAAGACTAGGCCTTCAAAGAGAAATGAAGAACCTGGTGGAAAAAGAAAAGGACCCTTCCACTTTCACCAAGAAAATTGCCACCCTATTGAAGGGAGCAAGTATCAACCTCATCCTGCAAACTGCCTCCGAAACAGGCATCCGGGAAAATATCGTGGACCAGGTACAGGAATTGAAAGCAATGGGCGTGTTGGTAGGTGTTATCAGCAACCATAATTCCTATGTAGCGGAATATTGTAAGAACGTACTGGGGGCAGACTTCAGCATTGGTAACCACCTCGAGTCTTTTGAAGGATTGACCACAGGTGAGGTGAGGATTCCATCCTGTTTTTATACCAGTAACCTGAGCCTTTTTGGTCAGGCCATTTCCAAAACCAATACCATTCCCCACCTGTGTAACAGGTTCCAGGTCCTTCAGGAAAATTGCTATACTGCCGGATTTGGATTAGGGAAACATGATATCTCCAATGATGGTTTGCATCGAGCCTTCGCAACAGTTGAATTGTTGGTTGCGGAACTACGGAGTGAAATGGCACTTATTGACCAGGATGAGAAGGGAATTACGCTGGCCTATTAATGCTTACAATGGAAAAACTTTTCAAGCAGGTAGCAATAGTAGTTGACCAGGATGACGCCCTGGTGAAGAATCTGGAGAACCTGGTGTCACTCACCAGGGAATGGCAATCTTCATTCCACCTGATATATGTGGTGGAAAGACCAGCCTTCTCTTTCAAGAATATTTGGAAGGGTTATGCTAATGGCCGAACCCAACCCTTCGATACTGCTGAACATAGGTTGAAGGAATACCAGGAGAAACTGAAGAAGCTTTTACCTGAAGGCACACGTATCCATTGTTATTGCAAGGAAGGAAAGCCTTTATGGTTGATCCGTAATTACATTCATGAAAACCAGATCGACCTCCTGCTTTTGTTGCAGTCGGGCAGCCGTTTCAAAAGGCAGCCGATACGGTTCTCCCAGCTGGTGGGTAAAATCAATTGCCCTATGATCATGGTTCCCCTGCACAAGAAGGACTATGATTTTAAGAACATCGTCCTGCCGATCAGCCACGAACTGCCCCTTAAAAAGATCATGATCGCCAGTTTCCTTGCCGGTAAAAAGAATGACGCCAGGATCCATTTACTGGCCCTGCAGGAACAGGATGCCAAAAGACAGAGAACCGAAAACCCCTATTTGTTCAAAACCTATCAACTGATCAGGGACAATACCACCTTAACTGTAGAATGTCATCCGGTAGATGGAGACAACCTCGCTGCCCCCACCCTGGAATATGCAAGGAAAGTCAATGCCGATTTGATACTGGTCAAACCCGGTTCAGAAACATCCCCTCCCGGTATCTTCCATCGGCTATTATCAAAATTCAATTTTTCATCATCCGGTATTCCGGTAATGACAATCTAAAAAAAGAAAATGAGAAAACTACTGACCATTGCCTGCTGTGGCTTAAGTACCCTCGCTGCAGCTCAATCCATTGATGAGGCCAAACAACTGATCTACTATGATCGCCTCGAAAGTGCCGAGAACATTCTCCAGAAGATCAGGGAAAGTGGGGAGGAGAAAGATGTGTTGTATTGGCTAAGTGAGGTCTATTTTGAAAAAGACAGCATCAGCAAAGCAAAAGAATTGTTATTGCAGCCCTCTGATGCTGGCATGCTGAATACACCACTCAATAAAGTGGCGCTGGGCAAGTTATTGCTGCAGGAAGGTAAGGTCGATGAAGCAAAAGGCCTGTTTGAAGAGGCCCTGAAAGATTCCCGCCATAAGGACGCAGAAGTAGTGAAGGCCATTATGGAAGCACAGGTGGAAACCAGGTCCGGCGACCCGGATTATGCCATCAATGTTTTCGAATCGGTAAAGAAAAAATCTGTTGACGCCAGGTTCTATACCCTTATCGGCGATGCCTATCGGAAAAAAGGTGATGGGGGAGAAGCGGCTAAAGCCTATATGAATGCCCTTCTTGAAGATGATAAATTTGCTGAAGCTGCCTATAAACTTGGCAAGATCTACCTTACCCAGCAGAACACCGAAATGTTCCTGAAACATTTCAACAAGGCCATAGCAGCAGACCCGAATTATGCACCGGCATATTATGAGTTATACTATTACTATTATTTCCGGGATGTGAACAAGGCAAAGGAATACCTCGACCAATACATAGCGCATACGGATCCTTCTGAAGAACACCAGTTGATGCAGGCCGACCTATTGTTTGTTTCCGGAAAATATGATGAGACCATTAATTCGGTCAGGAGCCTGATAGAAGAAAAAACGAATGCCGTAAAACCCAGGCTGCTTAAAATGATGGCCTACTCATTCGATGCCAAGGGCGACGCTACCCAGGCTTTGCAATACATTGACCAATATTTCCAAAAAGCCCCAGACAGCAGCATCGTTGCCAAGGACCATGACCTTAAAGCTTCATTATTGGCAAAGATGGCCCAGGACTCCCTGGCCATTGATGCCTGGACAAAGGCCCTTCAATTGGACACGGTCAATAAATACCGCATCGGCTATATGCAAAATATTGCCAGCCTATATAAAAAGCAGAACCTTCGCAGCAATGAAGCTGCATGGCTGGGAAAGATCTACCAGGAGAAAGAAGATGCCAATAACCTCGACATCTATAACTGGGGACTTGCCCATTATGCGGCGAATGAATTCCAATTGGCGGATAGTGTTTTTAGTATCTATGTAAACAAATACCCGGAACAGGTTTATGGCTATTACTGGAGGGCGAGGAGCAGGGCACAGGTAGACAGTACCATGGAACAGGGCCTTGCCTATGATGACTACAGGAAGGTTACAGAGATCGCCGCGGCCGACCCGCAGAAGAACAAGAGCCTCCTTATCCAGTCCTATGGATACCTTGGTGCATTTGATGCCAATACAAAGAAAGATTATCCCCTGGCACTTGAGTGGTTTGAAAAAATACTCGCCCTGGATCCCGATAACCAGGATGCCCAGAAATTCAGCGGTATCCTGAAGAAATGGGTGGCTGATGGCGGTCCAAAATAATTAAGCATGCTCATCTACAGGTTGGTTTTTTGACAGCCCCTTCTTTTCAGGAGGGGCTTTTTTATACCAGCAATCCCAGTAACAATACCATGAGGACAATGAAGGGAGAAGGGATCTTTGATTTCCATAACAATAACCAGGTGGCAGCAATAACAATGGAGTTCAATAAACCCCTGCCGGACCATTCCGCTATAGTGATGTCCTTAAGCATGTAGAGGGTTGAAGCGATCAGGAACCCAACAACTGCTGCATTGATGCCTTCCAATGCGCGATAGACAATCGCATACCGTTTCAGGTTATGCCAGACCGGGAAAAAGAATAGGACCAATAAGGCACTCGGCAGGAAAATAGCTACTGTCCCAATAATGCATCCCAATACCTGCCAGGCGGTCCCCCTGTCACTCATGGCTATTCCACCCATGAATGATGCAATGGAGAATACGGGTCCGGGCATCGCCCTGACCACGCCCGCCCCGGTATAAAAATCATCGCGTTCGATCTTGATGACATTGGGGTTCCTTTGCAAAAGCCGCTCATTTTTGGGACGAACCACAAACTGTTCATACATCATGGCTACCAGCACCTGGCCCCCGCCAAATACAAGACTTCCGAAACGATAGGTATTCTCAAATAGGTTGATGGGCCGCCTGTTTGGCCAGTCATGCTTCCTTGCCTGTTCACTCAACAAACCTGCAGCCAGGAAAATAAAAGCGAAGAGCCAGATATTCCCCCACTTGATCTTCCTGGGCTTCTCGCCCACCTGGGGTATCCTCTTATCGCTGAGGTTGGTGACGAATCCACCCGCTACGATCAGGACCGGTATGATCAATGGCAACTTGAAAAACGCAAAGGCCAGGATGGTGCTGGCCGCCATGATCACCCTGGTGATGGTATTGTGTATCGCGTATTTAAATGCTTCTGCCGATGCATAAGCCAGGAAACCTACCGTCATTGGGCCGATATACCGGAACACATCATGCTGGAAAGATTTGTTATCGATGTACTTAACAAGGAAGGACAGGCCACCCATGAGCAGGCAGGCTGGTAATATCCAGATCAATAAGGTAAGCACCGCCAGCATCACACCTCCCCGCTTGTAACCGATAAGGGTCAATACCTGGGTAGAAGATGCTCCCGGTAGCATTTGGCAAAATGCGTTGTATTCCAGTAGTTCTTCCTTCGTCACATCCTTCCTTTGGTCCACAAAGGTCTTTAGCATCATGCCAAAATGCCCATGCGGTCCGCCAAACGCAGTGACACTATGCAAGAAAACAGCCTTTAGAAATGGTATGTGACGTATTAAAACCATTGCCGGCGGATGATGTATAGAAAGTTTAAAAATATCCAATTATCGCAAATGGCCATTCGCCTACCGCTGCCATTTTGGATTTACCTACCACAAATGGTCTTGTAGGTGCAGTACTGGCATTTTTCAATATGCGTGGTCTGGTCAAAAGGTATCCGCTCGTCAAAGATGGAAGCCACTACTTCCTCCAGTTTCTCCATGGTCAGCTTAACCAGTTCTTCCATCCTTTGGTGATCAATGGGTTCCATTTTCCCCCTTCCTGCCTGCTCCCTGAACCTCCAATCGAAACCTTCCCCATCCTTCTTCATATTCCTGACATCATATAGACCAGCCACCACAGGGGTTCCTTGCGGCAGTTCTGCTTTCAGCACATGCGAATAGATGATGGTCTGGAGGGCGGCCTTGTTCCTTTCCCTTTCTTCCGGGTCAAATAAACCCTCCACAGACTTGAAATCCTTTTTATCCTTACCGGTCTTGTAATCGATGATCCGGTAAATCCCCTGCTTCTTATCGATCCGGTCAATTATCCCCCCGATCTTTATCTCCATTGCTTTCCCGTTCGAGACAAAGCTAAAATTTCCCAGGGCTTTCTTCTCCAGTTGAACGATCGTGAAAGGAGCGTATCTCTTGTCATAATACAATACCTCACGCACATAATAGCGGATCACTTCCCTGATCACCTTATAGCTTCCCGTGAACTGTACCGGGTAGCCGAACTCCCCTGCCAGTTCCATTCCAAACGCACCATCCACGGCCTCATCGGCCCATTGATCGAGTAGATCGATATCAGCAGCAGTTACCTCACGGGATCCATTCTTGCCCGCAGCCAGACGCTCGTATAAATGTTCTATTGCCTTGTGGAGGATATTTCCCATCACCCTTGCGTCGATCTCATCCTGGAAACCTTCGGGCTCATCAATACCGACCACATGCTTCAAGTAAAACCTTAAAGGACACTCGATATAGTTATTGATCGCAGAAGGGGAAAGGGCAACTTTACGGTACCTGTTCAGGCAGGTCATTACCTTTTCATCCTTGATGATGGAAATGGGAGGCTTGGCCTCAGGTGCTACGTTCACCAATAGTTGCTGGTGGATGAACGGTATCCTGGTCTCATACTCCAATTGTGCAAGAAAGCGGCTTGGCTCGCCGGGACCGGCTTCATCTACCGTACAATTGTACAAACAGGCCATGGTACTGTTCCGTTGCAACAAGCGGTAAAACACATAGGCAAAGATGGCGTCCTGCTTTTCCATCACACTCAAGCCATAAGCCCTCCTGATGCTATCGGGGATAAAGGTTGGGGCTACCGCTCTTTTCGGTAGCACCCCTTCATTAACATTCAATACGATAATGTGATCGAAGTCGAGTCCCCTGCTCTCCAGTAATCCCATCACCTGCAACCCTTTGAGTGGCTCACCCTCCAATGGAACACTGAGGGTCCTCATAACATTCGTAATGGTTTCACCAATGAACTCCAGGCTAAGGGGATGTTTGAATTGTTTCAGCAGGTCCTCCAGGCGGTTAAGCTGGTAATAGGCGGATGATAACAACTGTAATTCGAGGGCACCGATCGCACCGTTGACCGGTTCCCTTGCCTGTACTTCCAGCACATTCCTGATCAACCCAAAGATATCCATGGGCTGCTGGACAAGCTGTAATATTTGCTTCAATCGCTTCTCCGTAACCTGTTCCCATTTCTCAACAGGTATGGATACCAAACTTCGTTTGTTGATTTCCGTTACCAATTCAGCCGCCTGGTCAACCTGGTAAAAGTAGGGATGCTGCAATAGTTGCAACAGGTACTGGTAGTAGATCCTCTTCCCTGACTGTTGTTCCAATGATTCCTGCACCTTAATGATGGTGGTGATCAATGAAAAAACAGGAGACTGGGCGATACCGTAGCCCATGGTAATATTGATAAAGGGGATCCCATCCGGCAGGGAATGTAGTACCGGCATCAGTTGCTGTTCATCAGCCAGCAGGATGCCTATACGTTCCGGTGCTTTAGCCAGGTCAGGTATCTCTTTCAGTAGCTGAGGAAGAAGCCTTACCTGCGCCGCATTGCCCTCGGCCGCTATGACCCTGATGGTCCTGTCGGTTCTGTTGATATTGTTTTCCACCGGTGCTTCATTACCAAAGAGCCCCAGGTTTCTCCTCAGGAACAATCCTGCTTCCTGCAAGGGGTCATCTATATAATGACTATCGGCATCAAAATAGAACAGGGCCTTACCATCATTCTTCAATTCCGTGAAGAGCCTCAGCTCAGCACGGTTCAAGGCATTGAAACCGATAAAGACGATCTTTTCAAACTTGTCGAGGAATACGGCATTATCATGCTTACCCGTAGCAAGGTTTCGGTATATGGTACCCATGGTGACCAGCTGCCTTTCTTCCAGCAATGCACCAAACCGTTCAAAGATCCTGGGTAGCCTTCTCCAAAGCAACAGGAACTTTTCCTTTTGCCTGCTCAGTTTCTCCGTTGAAAAATTCTTCCAGAAACGTTTAAGGTATTCCTGCTGTTCCGCTGTTAGGTAGTCGAAGCCTTTCTCTATCGCCGCCAGCTCTGCCATATTACTGTAGAGGTCGGGAATGGAAATGATATTCGACTCCAGTTCAGTATAATCATTCAGCAAGATTTCACCCAGTGAGTAAAATCGCTCATAGGTTGGGATATCCGTTTCTCCATCTTCCTGGAGAACTGCAAGGAATGCATCATATAGCAGGAAGGATTGTAATAAGCGATCAGCCGGAAGCCTGTTGGTTGACAACCCAATGAATTCATGGATCGTCAATAATTCAGGGCTCCAGATCGGTTTGTCGATGAGGTTTCCCAGGTAATGCCGAAAATAGACAGCCGGCCTTTTGTTAGGGAACACAAAGGCAAACCTGGAAATATCCTTACCGTATTGCTGGTATAACTGGCTCGCTACCGTTTGTAAAAACATAATTCCGCTTTTTTCAACTGAAAAGATTACCCTGTTCAACTGCTAAATGTGCCAATGGAACGAGCGATTGGTTAAACCCATAATAAACATATGATTTCACAGCGGGATAGCCCATCTGTTGCAGTAGTTCCTGGTATTGCTTTAACTGCCTGGCATGACCGGGTGATTCTTCCTGGGTAAACTTGAAGTCCAGCAGGATCGTTTCCTCTTTACCCACCAATACTTTATCGGGTCTCCTGGTATCACCGCCTTTTATTAGAATAGCCCTTTCATTGATGGCTTCATATGCTTCACTGAACCATAGCCTCAGCTGCTGGTTATTCATGGCCTGCATCACTTTTTCCCTGACTTCTTCATAATACTGGCTGGTGATGATACCTTCCATCTGCATTTTCTGGAGTACGGTACCTGCATCATCCGGATGGCTGATCTTAGCAAGTGCCAGGTGGGCTAGCTGGCCAATCTTCTGTTGGTCATTGGTGGACAACTGCAGGATCAGCTCATGCCTGGCCGGCTCCCTTAGGTCTTTCAGCAATTCAGGATGTGCAGTGAAGGGTTGCAGTACAAGTGCGTCTTCGCTGGCATTGCCTTTACCATTACCGGTAATTTCACCGTCTATACAAAGTTTTCCCGATTCAAAATTGGCAGAATAATCCTCCTGCCCCTTTGGAAGGGAGCTTGCCGATTGTTTGAGGGAATGGTACAGCAAATCCCCAATTGTTGAGATACTGCCTTCCTTTTCTGATTTCTCGGAAGGCATTGGTGCCATTATGTACATGGCCTGACGGGTACGAGTAAGCGCTACATACAACATGTTCAATGCATCCATCCTTGCCATCAGCTGTTCTTCAAAATAGTCGTAAGCGAAATGGGTTTGCGCTAGTGACTTACTGATACTAACCGGGACCACTTCAATGGGCGATCCTTCTACCTTCCATTGGCACCATAGTCTGCCCTGGTCATTCTGTAACTTCCAATCTGCATAGGGTACGATGACCACATCGAACGCCAATCCCTTGGATTTATGGATGGTCATCACCTGGATGGCATTGGCGGAAGAGGACATGGGCAGGGCCCTTTTTTCGCCTTCATCAGCCCACCATTCCAGGAATTCCCGGATATCGGCCCTTCCTTTCACACTGAACTTGTTCACCATATCCCGGAATGCCAATACATAGGCTTGTTCCCTTGTCCAGCTATCCAGGGAGAATATGCTGATCAATTCTTCCACACATTCATATAATCCTGTTTCCAGCAGGTAGTGCCTTCTTTTTGAAAAAGCCTCTGGTAACTGCGCCAGGGCATGGTCAGTTTTTATGCGGTACCATTCCAGGTTACTCAGGTCAAGTCCCAGCCTGTAAGCATTTGCCTGCACCAGCTCCACCAGTGCCAGGTTATCCTTATCGTTGATCAGGTATTTTAAGGCTGCAAGCAATAACTGGATGGCCGGGGAAGCATTAATGACGAGCGCATCTGTAGAGATCAAACCATACCTAGCGCGGGCCTTGGTGGTCTGCTGGTATTGAAGGAGGAGGTCGATCAGGTAGCGTGCATCTTTATTATTCCTTGTCAGCAGGGTGATCTGGGCAGGATCAATTCCTTTTTCCACGATCAATGAATCGATCAGGGAACACAACCATTCTTCTGCTTCGGGTCTCCAGGAATGGATCGATCGCGAATCCTTGGCAAAGAACCGGATATCCACCACCCCGCCATCCTTTGCGCTGGCAGGCATTTCCTGGGCTGCATCTTCATAGGCGGTTCCAATGATGTCATAGTAATGGTTGGATTGAAGCCGATGGTGGATCGCCTCATCTGAAACCTGGGACATCTCATTGTTGAAATCCAGCTGCAGGATTTTGGGGGCACAATGAAAAAGGTAATTATTGAAACTGATGATGTTCTTCCTGCTCCGGTAATTCTCCTTGAGGCTGTCCTCTTTCACATACACATCACCGATATCCCTTTTCACCTGTTCCTGCAACAATCGCCAATCGCCATTACGCCAGCGGTAGATGGACTGCTTGACATCCCCAACGATCAGGTTATATTGACCCGTTGATACGGACTGTTCTACCAGGGGTTTGAAATTGTCCCACTGGAAACTACTGGTGTCCTGGAATTCATCCAGCAGGAAATGCTGGAAACGATTGCCGATCTTCTCATAGATGAAAGGCGCGTCATTATCACTTACCAGTTCCCGCAATAATTGCTGGGTATCCGAGATCAATAGGGCATTGTTCTCCTTACGGTAATCCGCCAGTTGCTCAGCCATGATCCTGAGCAGGTTCATATTATTCAGGTTGGCCAGGACAACTTTCGCAGTCTGGTAAGTAAGCATATGTTCGCTTACATGATCAACCGCCTTGTTGAGCAGTTCATTGTATTGCGGGTAAATTGCGGCAACCCTTGACCTGGTGGATTCATCTGTATCTTTTTTAGTCCACCTGTCCAGGTTATCCAATGCCTCCATTACCCTTTTACTGGGGCTGAAATCCTTGTCCTGGATAACCTTATTGAAATAATTGATGAATCCTGATTTTGCGTAACTGAAAACTTCCGGTTCCAAGCCAGAAGCCTTCAGGATGGACTGGGCCTTCTTCGCCCATTCCATCATCGGCTCTTCCATCTGTCTGATGGTTTGTTGCAGGCCCGCTTTCAGGCTTTCAAAGGCTGCTGTCGGATCTTCGAGGTTGCGCATATTGGCTTCAAAGCGGTGGAACCGCTCCTGGAAGATCTCACCTGCAAAATTGAGCATCTCACCCCTGAAGTCCCAGGCCTGTCCATTCTCGATTCGTTCAAGGGCTATTTTCTGGACCCATTGTAATAACTCATCATTCGTCTCCAATAATTCAAACAACCGGTCGGCCAGGTCCTCCTTTACAATATCCTGGTTCATTTGCAGTTCATAGCCGGCATCCAGGCCGATCTCATAGGCAAAGGAGCGGATCACCTGCTGCACAAAACTGTCAATAGTGCTAACAGAAAACTTCGCATAATCATGAAGGATAGCCCTATAGACCTGGTCAGCCTTCATGGCCAGCTGGTTGCCCTCTGCCAATTCGGGAAACCTCTCCAGGATAATGCTTCCATAGTCGGTCTTTTCCCCTTTGGCAATTTTCCGCAGTTCGCCCAGGATACGGTGCTTCATTTCCTCAGTGGCCTTATTGGTAAAGGTTACCGCAAGTATCTCCCTGTACTTATGGGGTTGCTCAAAGAGCAGGCATAGGTACTGGGAGGCCAGCAGGAAGGTCTTTCCTGAACCGGCTGAAGCCCTGTAGATATGAAGGGGGAGGGTAAATTCTTTTTCGGGCATAAGGTTGGTTATGGAAGGATTCAAATTACCTCATTTTTGGGCAGATAACCAGCAGCATTTTCTCATCTTTGGGCCATAGAATGAAGCGCATGAATTGGAACAATTGTTTTTCACATGGACGATATGGGCAGGGATTCATTTCTTCAACGGTGCGGACTCCCTATGAAAGGGATTTCGACCGGCTGATCTTCTCTGCCGCATTCAGGAGGTTACAAGACAAGACACAGGTATTTCCCTTGCCCGGGCCGATCCTGGTGCACAACCGCCTTACCCATTCCCTTGAAGTGGCGAGTGTAGGCAGGTCATTGGGGAAGATCGTAGGGGATATGCTGGTGGAGAAACTGGGTAGTGAACTAAGTGATGAGGCAAAACTCTTCTACCAGTCTGACCTTTCCAGTGTGATCGCGGCTGCCTGCCTGGCACATGATATCGGCAACCCTTCCTTTGGGCATTCTGGGGAAGCGGCCATCAGTTCTTATTTTGAACAACATGCAGGAACCGTGATCGGTGGGAAACCGCTCATTGGGCATTTTGAGGAGAAGGAGTGGAAGGACCTTACCAATTTTGAAGGCAATGCCAATTCCTTCAGGATCCTGACCCACCATTATGCCAACCGGCAGAAAGGCGGTTACCAGCTGACCTATACCACCTTGGCAGCCATAGCCAAATATCCATGCGAAAGTATCGGCAGCGACAAGAAATACCTGAACCGCAAGAAATATGGTTTCTTCCAGGCCGACAAGGATGCTTTTGTGGAAGTGGCTGCAAAACTCGGTATGACCTGTGAGGATACCGATCCACTGATCTATAAAAGACATCCCTTTGTTTACCTGGTAGAGGCAGCCGATGATATCTGTTACCGGGTGATCGATTGGGAGGATGCGCATCGTTTAGGCATCATTGATAGTGACACAGCCATTCGACATTTCCTGGCCTTGCTGGAAACCAGCAAATGGGATAAGATGGATAGGATCCATAAGACCCTGAAGGAGTTGGACAATGACCCGCGCGAACAGCTGGCCTACCTCAGGGCAAAATGCATCAATTACCTGGCAAACAGCTGCGCCGAAGTATTTGTAGGGAACAATGCGGAATTACTAACGGGAAGCTATAACCGATCCCTTATCGATGGAATAGAAGCCAGGTCACTGGAGGCTTTGGAGGCGATCAACAAAGTGACCATCAGGAAGATCTACAACCATGAAACAGTGGTAAAGATCGAGTTGGCCGGTTATGAAGTGATGAGTTCCTTGCTGGGTGCATTCATTCCTGCCATCTTACAGGAAAAGGCCTCGCATAAGGAAAGGAAGATCCTGCAGTTGTTACCCAACCAATTCCGGGGTGAAAATGAAACTGCCTATGAAAAGGCATTATCGGTAATTGACTTTATTTCCGGCATGACCGACTCCTATGCCATGGAACTGTATAAGAACCTTAAAGGTATTTCACTGCCAACGCATACCTGATCGTTATAAACCATTACTGGTAGTAAAAAAAAACCACAGGGGCTCCTGTGGTTTTTTTATCAATCATTTCTTTTTACGCTGGGGTTACCATCGAAGCCCAGTACCGGTTTCCATTTTGATTTCGGTTCAAAGTATTGCCAAAGCAGGTTAGCCATTTTCCTGACGAGCACCCATCCTTCATTGTTACTGGACCAGCTCCGGTCTTGCTGGTTCTTGGTTATGATGGAAAAGATGAATGGTCCATGAGGTGCCATCACCAGGATGGTCTCACTTCTCGAAGCGTCTACCGCTCCATTCTTTGAGGCAATGAATACATCCGGTGGAAATTGTGAAATAGCCTCTTCATCCCAGTAGTTCCTTCCCAACATCCGCAGCATCTGAACAGAAGCATCATTGGAAAGCATTTGCCGGAGGTAGATCAACTCCATCAAGCGCACCATTTCACGGGGAGTGGTCTGTCCCCATCCAAATTGCCTGCGGTTCTCTTCACGGCCGGGTGTCCGGGAATTCACCCGCGTGTTTTGAAAACCCAGGCTGTCGAGGATTTGGTTGATGCGGGTACCGGTACCGGCCAATGCCTGCAGCCATAGACTGGCGGTATTATCGCTGGTGGTGAGCATCAGCATCAATACCTTGGCCAGGGCTATCTTTTCGCCATCCTTGAAGGAGCCCAGGATATCCTCTCCTTCATATAATAAAGAGTCTTTATATATTAATTCCTGGTGATAGCCCAGTTCCTTATTATTGATCTTATCCATAATGCCGATCATGATGGGGATCTTGACCATACTGGCGGTGGGGAAGAGGGTATCCGCATGGATGGCTGCAACCTTCCCTGTCCGGAGGTTTTTCACATATACCCCTGCCTGGCCATTGAAGCCCTTGAATAGCTCAGCCATTTTTCGCTCCAACTGTTTATCATATTTGTTGGTATCCTGGGCCATGGCATTGGGGAAGAGCCAGGCAAAAGAAATGAGCAGCAATGCGATCTTCTTCATAACGTTTTGGTTATGAGATAAATATAGACATTTACCTTAAAGAATCTTATTTGTAGTACCCATTTTGCTCGATCTCGAGGCGAACAGGTTCCGGCACAAGGAAGCGGATATCCTCGCCTTGCCTGATCATTTGACGGATAGCAGTAGCGGAGATATCCAGCAGGGGGGCATTGATGGTGTGCAAACGGGATGAGATTTGGGGATCGATAGGAAAGCCAGGACGGGGATAGACATAAAGGTCATAGTCGCGAATCAACACTTCAGCATTCTTCCATTTCCTAAGGTTCTGCAGCCCGTCACTACCCATGATAATGGCAAAACTATGTTGGGGGAATTTTTCCTGCAGGTAGGTTAGGGTATCAATAGTATAGGAGGGACGGGGAAGGTGAAGTTCAATATCAGATGCCCTTAAACCCTCTGCTCCTTCAATGGCCAGTTTGGCCAGGTGGAGCCGATGGTATTCATTCAGCAATCCGGCAGAAGGCTTGAAAGGGTTTTGGGGTGAGATCACCAGCCATACCTGGTCAAGGTCGGAATGGGTCGCCATTTGGTTGGCGATGATGCAATGCCCTATATGAATAGGATTAAAGGAACCAAAGTATAATCCGATTTTCATGATGCTGGTAGCTGGGAAAAGCTTGAAGGAACCTATTGCGGGAATTAGATTGGTCAGTTGATTTCTTCGACAAAGATATTCTGTGCCTCATCCAGGCGGAGGCTCAGGTTATAGCCAGAAACTGTAATAGCGATCGGGTCACCCAATGGCGCAACCTGGTCAATCCTGATCTTCTCCCCGGGAACACATCCCATTTCCATCAACTTCAGGAAAATATCATTATTCTCAAAACTTTTGATCACCACTGTTTTACCTACTTCGATATCTGACAAGCGTTTCATCATAACAGCCTCAAAGCTATGCTCCACCATTGGGAATGTTTTACGAATTTTGGAAATGATGAACAAAGCTACCGATAATATTCAGTTCCACTACCTGGACCAACGTTTTCATTTTCCTAAAAGAAATGAAGTAAAAAGCTTCCTGAATGAACTCTTCCGTAAAGAGAAAAAGAAACTGGAAGGTTTGAGTTTTATCTTCTGCTCCGACGAGTACCTCCTGGAGATCAACCGTAATTACCTTCAGCACGATTATTATACCGATATCATCACCTTCGACCTTTCTGCTCCCGGCCAGGGTACTACCGGGGAAATTTATATCAGCATCGACAGGGTGAGGGATAATGCCCAAAACCTGAATGAAACCTTCTCCTATGAACTGCACAGGGTGATCTTCCATGGCGCTTTGCACCTATGTGGGTACAAGGATAAAACCCAGCAAGAAGAGATATTGATGCGTAAGATGGAGGATAAATACCTTAAGCTATACTTTGGTAAGTAAGCTCTCCTTTTCAGATCGAAAGGTAAATCTCCCTGTTCCACGTGGAACAAATAGATGCAACCATAAACAAAAGGATCGCCATTCGCCTTAAGGCCTGCATAAACAGGGAAATATATCTAACCATCACATCCACTCTTCCACACTATAGCAATGAAGCAACACCCGGCTAAGTAGGAGTGGGGTAAGTAGAGCAGGCAGCTCAGCCAGTAAAGAAACTAACCAGCCTGACCGGCAACAATTTTAGAGTAAGGAAATCTTATCCATAGTCAAAGCAGAAAGGCCCATTATACCTCTTTGAAAAGATCCATCTATCCTGGGATAATAAAGCCATTTACCCAACCAGGAATACCAGTCTGGCTAAAGAACAATAGCGAATAACAAACAAAGGCTCGCTTAAATGCTTCAACCTTCCAGGAACCCAACACAATCAGACCTTTAAGCCAAATAACAGTAATACAATACGATACCTAACTGTTCCACGTGGAACAAATAGGTAAACAATTGTAATAAGGATCCTGGTATCCGGAAATTTGATCATTCTGTTCCACGTGGAACAAACTTCATCATTAATTCTTTGGTGTTTCACGTGGAACATCAATAAAAGGATTACCATCCATAATATCCAAAAGTCAATTGTAATTTTGCACCCTAATACTTATTTGAATGTTTCCAGATTATGATGTTATAGTAGTAGGCGCTGGACATGCAGGTTGTGAAGCTGCGGCTGCAGCCGCAAATATGGGATCCAGGGTTTTACTGGTAACCATGAACATGCAAACCATTGCCCAAATGAGTTGTAACCCCGCAATGGGTGGTATTGCCAAAGGACAGATCGTAAGGGAAATCGATGCATTGGGTGGCTATTCTGGTATCGTCACTGATAAAAGCATGATCCAATTCAGGATGTTGAATAGATCTAAAGGACCTGCCATGTGGAGCCCAAGGGCGCAGAACGATAGGATGCTCTTTGCAGCAACCTGGAGGGAAATGCTGGAGAAAACCCCAAATGTTGACTTTTACCAGGATATGGTAAAAGGCCTGATCATTAAGGATGGTAGGGCCTGTGGAGTGATCACTGGACTTGGTCACCATATCCAATCGAAAGCAGTTGTGGTAACCAGTGGAACCTTCCTGAACGGGGTGATCCATATTGGTGAAAAGACCTTCGGTGGGGGAAGGGTAGCGGAAAAGGCTGCAACCGGAATAACGGAACAACTGGTGGAACTGGGATTTGAAGCAGACAGATTGAAAACAGGTACCCCACCAAGGATTGACGGACGGAGCCTCGACTACTCAAAAATGGAAGAACAAAAGGGGGATGAAGAGATCATTGGCTTCTCTTACCTTCCCGTTGAGCGGATAAGTGCGGAAGAACAAAGAAGTTGTTTTATCACCTATACCAATTCCAATACCCATGAATTACTGAAAACAGGTTTCGATAGAAGTCCCATGTTTACCGGCAGGATAGAAGGGGTAGGACCAAGGTATTGTCCAAGTATCGAGGATAAGATCAACCGCTTCGCAGACAGGGAAAGGCACCAGATCTTTGTAGAACCGGAAGGATGGAATACCGTTGAGATCTATGTGAATGGATTTTCTACCTCTTTACCGGAAGATGTACAGTACAAAGCCCTAACCAGTATACCCGGATTTGAGCAGGCTAAGATGTTCAGACCAGGTTATGCGATTGAATATGATTATTTCCCACCAACCCAATTGCGTTACTCCCTGGAAACAAAATTGATTGGGAACCTCTTCTTTGCTGGACAGATCAACGGAACGACAGGTTATGAAGAAGCAGCCTGCCAGGGTTTGATGGCAGGGATCAATGCCCACCTCAAAGTAAAGGAACAGGACCCCCTAATCCTGAAAAGAAGTGATGCCTATATTGGGGTTTTGATCGATGACCTGATCAGCAAGGGTACAGAAGAACCTTACCGCATGTTCACCAGCAGGGCGGAATTCAGGACCTTACTGCGACAGGATAATGCTGATCTGCGTCTAACAGCATTAAGCCACCAACTCGGATTGGCAACTGAAGACAGGATGCAACTGGTAGAAAGCAAGAAAACCGGAACAAAAGAGATCATCGCGATCCTACAGGAACTATCCCTGGATCCACAGGAAGCCAACCATTACCTGCAGGAAAAACAATCAGCTCCACTTAACCAAAAACAAAAAGCAGCACAGCTTCTACTAAGACCAAATATCAACCTTTCAGAAATGACCAATGCCATGCCTGCATTAGCCACTGCGCTGAACCGTTTCAACAGGGAAACAATAGAGCAGGCAGAAGTACAATTGAAGTATGATGTTTACATCGAAAAGGAAAGGGAACTGGTAGAAAGAATGAACCAAATGGAATCATTGGAGATCCCTGAAACCTTTGATTATACCAGGGTAGCAGCCATCAGTAATGAAGCAAGGGAAAAACTAAAAAAAATAAAACCAAGGACATTAGGCCAGGCCAGCAGGATAAGTGGTATCAATCCCAGCGATGTACAGATCCTCATGGTGTACATGGGTAGATAATAAAAAAGAGAAGCAATGCTTCTCTTTTTTATTATAATTAATTGATTATTAATTATTTAAATAGTATTTCCCTGACAATTCCAGATATGGCCGTAACCCATGATGAACAAAGATATTCTTGCCGGTAAAGACATATTTCTCGAAATAAGCTGGTTCATTGGGTAGAACAACTTGCACACCAGCAGGCATATAACTTAAACTATTGACGTAATCAGGTTCCTTCAATTGAGGAAGCACCTTCCTGATCTGCTTATTTACCATATCACCAAGGTACTTTCGGTATTTCTTTTCAGCCTTTAAGGTTGACCTGTTCATCTTATTGTAAACGCCTTTCAGATACCACCTTACTAAAGCCTTCTGGCTTTTAAGCGAACTGGTAACATCCATAAATGGATTAACAGGATTCATATCTTTTAAGGTTTGGATGGAAAATGCCGTCTCCGGTACCCAATCAGCAGCATTAACCACCCGGAATGCCCAACCACCCTTATTCATAAAATCGAAATCATAGGCGAAATAAAGGTTACCAGGCTTGGGAGCTGCACTGCAATAAGTCTTTAACCTGATATCCTTCCTGAACGGTAACTTATATTCAAGGTAACTCCTGACCAAATAAGAAAGGGCACCTCCCTGACTATGGCCACAGATGATAAAATCCGTTATCCCATTCTTATATTCTTCCTCCATCATTTTGGCAATAGCAGGTCCAATATGGGCCACACCTATAGTCCAGCCAACATGAACCGCAGCTCGGCTATCATCAGCAAACTGGTATTCAAACACGGTACTGTCATTGATCTGAAGTTTTCCTTTTGCAGGTATCATGGCAGCATAAAAATTCTCCAACCAACTAACCTGGTCTGGAACAGTACCCCTAATCACCACAACACCTGTTCCATCATCGCGACGCCAATAATTCCATTGGTTCTTTAAACCAACCTCCGAACTTTTATACACGAATTTGTACCCCTCCCCAACCGGTATCCGCTTACTTAGGGTATCAAAGAAGGCATTCTGGTTATCAATCAAACCTAAGATCTCCTGGTATTCCTTCACGTCAAAACCTGGCTTTAAGGCCTGACCTAAACTAAGAAAGGGCAGGAGAAAAAATAAAATGGTCCAGCAAACTTTCATAAGCAATCATGAATTAAAAAAAGCGCCTTTAAGGCGCTATAGTATTATCCTATCAATCCGGCTGCCCTGGAAATTTCCAGCATCCGCTCAATTGGCTTTTTGGCCGCAACACGAAGGTTCTCATCCATCACCAACTCTGGTACCTCATACTCCATGCATAGATATAGCTTCTCCAGCGTATTAAGCTTCATGTGGGGACAATCATTACACGCACAGCTATTATCAGGTGGTGCAGGGATAAAGGTCTTATTTGGGCTTGCTAACTGCATTTGGTGAAGGATACCCGTTTCCGTTGCAACGATATATTCACCGAAACTATCCTGTTGGGTATATTTCAACAATTGGGTAGTACTACCTATATAATCTGCGATCCTTAAGATAGGATCCTCACATTCAGGATGCGCGATCAACTTGGCATTCGGGTGCCTCACTTTTAATTTGGTGATCTTCTCCAGGCTAAAGATCTCATGGACCATACAGGCGCCATTCCACAAAACCATATTCCGACCAGTCTTCTTATTCAGGTAAGCACCCAGGTTCTTATCCGGGGCAAAAATGATCGGTTGGTCTTCTGGAATACTTTCAATGATCTTTTCCGCATTACTACTGGTACAAATAATATCACTCAATGCCTTGATCTCAGCTGAACAGTTGATATAGGATACCACCAGGTGATCCGGGTGCTTTTCCTTAAAAGCACGGAACAGGTCAGCGGGAGCAGAATCAGCAAGGGAACATCCGGCTTTAAGATCAGGCAACAGAACCTTCTTGGTAGGATTCAGGATCTTGGCCGTTTCTGCCATAAAGTGAACACCTGCAAAAACAATAATATCAGCATCGGTCTTTTCCGCGCGCTGGGCCAGTCCCAAGCTATCCCCAATGTAATCCGCAACATCCTGGATATCGGGCTCCTGGTAATAATGCGCGAGGATCACTGCATTCTTTTCTTTTTTGATCCGCTCGATCTCCTGGAAAAGATCCATGGTGGGATCCACCGGCAGGTCCAAAAAACCTACAGTTTCCAAATTTGTCTTCGCAGATTCAATGTTTATAACTGACATAATAACTAATATTATTTCTATTATTTTAAAATAACCTATTACTATTAGGGCTGTGGATTTGGGGATATAATGATTTACAAAGCTTTGGAATTGTCAAAATTACTGGCTTATCCACAGTTATCCACAAAAATCCAACAGTAACCAACCTAGTCCAGTCGCATATTTCATCAGCTTATCAACAACTGTGGATGAATAATCGTTGGGAAAAGAATTCCATTCAGCCGGATGTGAACCTATGTGGAATAAACCCGGCTTTCTCCACCTACCTGCCTGGACTCCCTTCCGTGTCCCTGATTTATCCCACCTGAATCCCCATTTTCCGATCAACAAAAGAAGGGTTATTCACCGGAATCCATAGAAATCAACATCCACTTGTTAAAACAGGTTTCACGATTCCTGTCACCACCTGAAACCTGCATCCTACCGACCATATCATTTTCGTTTGTATATGTCAGTGACGTGGAACATGCCGGGGCCACTCTAAAATGGCCAATAATCCACAAGGATAAACCAATCAAAAGGATAATGCCGGGAAATATTTCTTTTGGTAAAAAGAAAATTATCCTACCAACCCATTATAATAAAATTATATATTATTTAGTTATGAAATGCTTTTTCCCGGCAAATTGGAATCCATGAAATGTAGAATTGATGCGAATTTCAGGCCCTTTTCCACAATTTGTTCATATGGTGAATTTCCTTATTTTCGCCACTCATTTTTTATCAACCGTACATATAATTCAACTAGAACCATGTCAATCATTCAGCAAATCAGGGACAAAGCAGCGTGGCTGGTATTTGGCGTAATTGCGCTGAGCTTATTGGGATTCCTGTTAATGGACGCTTTTGTAGGTAGGGGCGGCCGTGGGCTTTTCGGTGGAAACAGCACCACTATCGGAACTGTTAATGGAGAAAAGCTGGACTATGTAGAATTTCAGAAAAGGGTGCAAATGGCTGAGGAGCAATACCAGCAAAGCGGTTATCCCATGAATGAAATGATGCGCCAGAATGTGCAGGAGCAGGTTTGGAACCAATTCATTGAAGAGAATGTTCTGCAAGAGCAATATGGTAAGCTTGGCTTATCAGTGACTCCTAAGGAACTGGATGATATTTTGTTTGGTGCTAATCCTCCGCAGGACCTGCGTCAGCAATTCACCAATGAGCAGGGCGTGTACGATGCCAATGCTGCAAAAGCCGCTATCGCCAACTTGCGCAAGCAAAAGGATAATCCCCTTGCTGAAAATTTCAATAACGTTTACCTGCCTGCCCTGGTAGATGCCAGGTTGAGGGAGAAATATGCTTCCTTACTGGGTAATAGTTATTATATACCCAAGTGGATGATGGAGAAAATGAATGCCGACAATAACCAAATGGCCTCCATGAGTTTTGTTGGTATTCCCTATGCTACCATCAGTGATAGCGCTGCTGAGGTAAAGGTATCTGATAGTGATATTGAATCCTATATCAATAAAAGGAAGGAAGAATTCAAGCAGGAACCCAGCAGGAGCATTGCCTATGTAGTATTCAGTGCTGCACCTACTGCTGCCGATACTGCAGCTACCCGCCAGGGACTGGAAAACCTGCGCAACGATTTCCTTGCCAGCAACGATCCAGCAGCTTTCCTGACAAGGAACAACAGTGACATCCCATACTTTGATGCATATGTGTTGAAATCAAAACTCCAGGTTCCAAATGCTGATACCATCCGCAGCCTGGCTGATGGTTCTGTTTACGGACCTTACCTGGATGGTGGTTCTTATGTACTGGCTAAAATGATTGGCAAGCGTTCTATCCCTGATAGCGTAAAATGCCGTCACATCCTGGTAAGCACACAAGCCAATACTGACAGTGTTGCCAAGCTCAGGATCGATAGCATTGCTGCTGCCATTAAAGGTGGTGCTGATTTTGCTTCACTCGCATCCAAGTACAGTGAAGATCCGGGAAGCAAGGATAAGGGTGGTGAATATGAATTCAGCTCCCAGCAATTCGGCAACCTTGCAAAGGAATTCGCTGAAACCATTTTCTATGGTACCACCGGTGAAAAGAAAGTTGTGAAGACTAGTTTTGGTTACCATTATATAGAGGTGCTTAACCAGAAGAATATTGAATTGGGATATAAGGTGGCTTACCTGTCCCGCGCCATCCTGCCCAGTGTGGAAACTGAGAACACTGCTTCAGGTGCTGCTAACCAGTTCTCCGGTGAAAGCCGCAGCGCCAAGGCATTTGAAGACAATATTACCAAGCGCAAACTGAATAAGCTGATCGCTTCAGATGTTAAGCCCAATGATGTAATGGTTCCGGGATTGGGTGCCAGCCGTCAATTGGTGCGCTGGATGAATGAGGCGAAAGTGGGTGATGTTTCTGAACCCATCAATATTGATGACAAGTATGTGGTTGCCTTATTGACCGAAGCGAATAAAGAAGGTGTTATCAGTGCTGCCAAGGCACGCCCACAGGTTGAGTTCGTGATCCGCAACCAGAAGAAGGCGGAACTGATTCGTAAGAAGATCGGGAATGCCAATACACTGGAAGCCATTGCAGCTGCCAACCAACAAACCGTTCTCAGGTCAGATTCCGTTCGCTTTAACTCTCCATTTATTCCCAATGTAGGCCAGGAACCCAAAGTGATCGGCGCTGCTTTCAACAAGGACAACAAAGCAAAGATTTCTGCTCCCGTGGCCGGAAACTCAGGTGTATTTGTGATCAAGGTGGATAACGTGAGCGCCATGCCTGACGCCGGCATCAATCTTGATGAGCAGCGTAAGGCCATGATGAACCAGTTGCGCCAGATGGGTGGATTCCGTTCTATGGAAGCCCTGCGCAAATCAGCTGTGGTGAAGGACGACCGTGCGAAATTCTTCTAATCCGGAACAAAGTTGAATCCATACAGGAAGGCGGACCGAAAGGTTCGCCTTTTCTTTTGTGGATGGCCACCAAAACCAAGGGCTATTGCCGGAAGCGCAGGTCTTTTAATTGGCTTGGGGCTAACATTTTAATGGCTAATTTTGTTATTCAAATAAAAGCAAACCATGAGTGATGTGATCGTGAATAAGGTTGCTGAAAGCGGATTGGTCACGCTGGACCTGGAAACTTTTTACCCTAAGGAAGAGATCGTTGTCTTTGATCTTAAGGAATACCTGTTCATGGGACTGATCCTGAAAGAAAAGGATTTCAGGGAAGCCATGAAACAATTGGACTGGACTGTTTACCAGGATAAACTGGTGGCGGTTACCTGTTCGGCTGATGCCATCATTCCCGTATGGGCCTACATGCTGGTAGCATCCAACCTGCAACCATTTGCCAAGGATGTTTACCTGGGCAGTGCTGAGGAATTATTGAAGGAACGTTTTCTCCAGAATATCAGGCAAATTGATACCCATTCCCTCGAAGACAAGAGGGTGGTAGTGAAGGGCTGTGGTGATACCCCGATTGGAGAGTATGCCTATCTGGAAGTAACAAAATTATTGCGACCGGTGGCCAAGACCATTATGTATGGTGAACCGTGTAGCACAGTTCCTGTCTATAAAAAGAAATAAAAAATGCCTGGTAGCCACCAGGCATTTTTATTGGTTCATTTTGAAAAGGCCGATCTATAAATGCAACAAAGATTGCAACAGTAAAGGCATCCAGCGGATAATTACCCACCTGATATTATAGCAGCTTCAAGGCCTTCTCAATATCTTCAGGGGTATCAATTTCCACCCCCATATAATCTGTAAGCACCATCTTTAAGGGAACCCCGTATTCCAGGTAGCGCAGGCATTCAATTTTCTCAGCCGCTTCCAATGGGGTCATCGGCCATTGGGTGAAATTCAGCAAGGCCTGCTTGCGAAATGCATAAACACCAATATGCTCATAGTAGGTAATAGCCATTTCCTTGTTGCGTGGATAGGGAACAACACTCCTGCTGAAGAAAAGTGAATTCATATTCCTGTCCACCACCACCTTTACATAGTTGGGGTCTTCGATGAATTGTGGTTCCTTTAATTCCTGCATCAGTGAGGCTACCTGTACGGAAGCATCATTGAAAACATCCAGCAATGCGGCCAATGGTTCTTTTTTTACAAATGGGGTATCGCCCTGAACATTCACTACTATATCAACATCCATATCCACCACAGCTTCTGCAATGCGGTCACTACCACTTTCATGTTCCCGCTGGCTCATCTTTGCCTTTCCGCCATTATTCACGATCTCCTCGTAAATGATATCACTATCCGTAACCACCCAAACCTCATCAAATAAACCTGTGGCAACCGTATTATCATAGGTATGGCGGATCACGGTCTTATCGCCCAGTTGTTGCATCAGTTTCGCATGGAACCGCGTTGCCGCGTAACGGGCGGGTATCATCGCAACTTTTTTCATCCTGCTTTTATTTGGTAGGCACAAAGGTAAGCGAACAAGCTATTGATGGATAGGCATAAAAAAACCCGTTGGACACAACGGGTTTCGGAGGATGACTAATAATCTGTTTTTACTGTTTTATCAAAGGGTAGTTTCAGCTGGTACATCAGGTCCTGGTCGGTACTGTCATCCAGCACATCCAACCCATACCTCAGGGTCCTGGGATCAGCATAGGCAAATGTGCCGAACAACCTGTCCCAAACGGAAAAGATATTACCGTAGTTGGTATCGGTCAATGGTCTTTCAAAATGGTGATGTGCCTTATGCATGTTGGGTGAAACGAATAACCAGCTGATGGGTTTATCCAGCCAGAGCGGCACCCTGATATTGGCATGGTTGAAATGGGTAAACAAAGCGGAGGTACTCCTGTACAGGAAATAGAGTCCAACAGGCAATCCGAGGCAGAAGATACCTAGGATGGCAGTGGTTTCACGGAACAACCATTCCCCTGGATGGTGCCTGGTACCTGTGGTTACATCAACCTTGGTATCACTATGGTGGATCATATGGAATTTCCACATGAACTTAACCTTATGCATTAACCAGTGGGGGATATATTGGCCGAAAAGGTCCATGAATAAAAGGGCAAGGAAAATTTCGAGGACCAGGGGCATGGTGACCCAGTTGAAGAGGCCAAAATCATGGTCGGTTGTCCATTGGCAAACCTTGATTGTGACCATACCAAAAATGAGGTTTAGAACAAGGGTGGTCGCGAGGAAGACCAGGTTAAAACCGGCATGCTTCAGCCTTTTAAAAGAAAACCGGAAAAGGGGATAATAGCCTTCCAGCATCCAGAAGAACAACATACCCCCCATCAGGATGGCGACCCTGTTGCCCGAAGAAATAGTGGTCCAGAACTCCATGAATCTTTCCATAGCGGTAGATATTGACCCTTAAATTAATTCAGCCGGGGCAAGAAAGTTGAACCTGTACAGGATTCTTGATGATAATCATGCGGGTAAATGGTCGTAAGACTTACCGCATGACTTGCAACGGTAACCATACTTTAATGCTGTGACCGGACTGGAGCCGTTGATTTTATGGAGGATACGGGATAGCCATCCTTCCTCTTTTTCAAGGATCAGTATTTTTTCTAGTGTATGCTGACCACAATCGGGACAAGGGATGGATCCCAATGCCGCCTGGTCTGCCTTACTGAGGACTTCATTCGCCCATTCAACATCCTCTTCGACCACCATCAGTTTCATCCCGCCGATCGCCGGGCTCAATAATGGATCAATGGTAATGGTGTACTCATCCTTCAGGTAACAATTGATCCCTGCATCCTTCAGGAGGTTAAGCCGCATATTGGCTTCAAGGTAATTATCAAAGGAACCGAGCTGGATGAATTGCATTCGAGTGGATTATCTGGTTCACTAATATAAACCAGAAAACCAGGGCGTCAAAGGGGAAATAACAAGATAAAAAAACCGGGAACAGGTCCCGGTTCAAATATTATTGGTTCAGCATCAATGGCATTACCAGCATCAGGAGATCCTCATTCGGATCACTTTCCATTGGCCTGATGATACCGGCCTTGGTTGGTGTGGACAATTCCATCCTCACTTCATCGCTTTCTGCTGCATTCAGCATTTCTATCAGGAACTTTGCGTTGAAGGCGATCTGCAGGTCTTCACCGTCATACTGGCACTTCATGCGCTCATTACCTTCAAAGCTGAAGTCAATGTCCTGGGCGGCCAGTTGCAATTCGCTGCCGGTGATATTGAGTACTACCTGGTTGGTGCTCTTGTTACTGAAAACGCTAACGCGGCGAAGCGCTCCCTGGAAATCGCTTTTGGAAACGATCATCTTATAAGGATTATCCGCTGGGATCACCACTTTATAATCAGGGAAACGGGCATCGATCAGCCTACAGCTCATCTGGGTGTTCCCATGGGTTACAAACAGGTGGTTGGAATTATAGGAAACAGTGATCTCGTCCTCGTTATCAGGGAGTGCGCTTTTCAGGATGTTCAGGGGTTTCTTGGGAACGATAAAGGAATCTGCCTTGGGGCATTTCACTTCAGTTCTCTTGTAACGTACCAGCCTGTGCGCATCCGTGGCCACAAACTGCACATGGTTGGGATCCAGTTCAAAGAACACACCTGTCATGGCAGGACGCAGGTCATCGCTGCTTACCGCAAAAAGGGTCTTATTGATGGCCGTCACCAGGGCACCACTGGTCATATCGAATGAAGTGGTGTCATCTGCAGCCGGCTCCTTGGGGAAATTATCGGGGTTCTCACCCATCACCTTGTACTTACCGTTATCGCTGGTGATCTCGATACCAAAATTCTTGTCGATATTAAAAGTAAGCGGCTGGTCGGGGATATTCTTCAGTGAGTCGATCAGGATCTTTGCAGGGATACAAACCTTTCCGCTGTCCTTTGCTTCGATTTCCATTTGTACCCTCATCACCGTTTCAAGGTCGGTAGCCACAACGGTAAGCTTGTTCTTATCGATCTCAAACAGGAAATCTTCAAGAATGGGCAACACCGTGTTGGCGTTGATTACACCACTGATCTGCTGGAGCTGTTTCAACAAAGCCGATGACGAAACGATAAACTTCATATAGCTGCTAACGATTTAAGTAATGGGACGAAACTACACAATTTTAGCATTGGGTAAAGGCAAATTTGGGATTTTCAAGGCCTGCCAATCAAGAAATAAAGGCCTTTTGCTGAATTGTTGAAAACTCTGGGGATAACCACCTGCTAATACCAAAAAAGGGGTTTTTTCAACACCGTCAATTGAAGGAAATTTGCCCATGGCATTTTCCCGAACCTATACACCAGAACAGGCATTGCAGAAAGCGAGGCATTATTGTGCCTACCAGGAACGTTGTCACCAGGAGGTGAAGGAGAAATTGTATGGTTATGGCCTGCGAAAACAGGAAACGGAACAGCTCATTGCCCGGTTGATCGAGGAAGATTACCTGAATGAGGAACGCTATGCCCTTGCTTTTGCAGGGGGTAAGTCCAGGATCAAAAACTGGGGCCGCGGCAGGATATCCATGGAGCTCAAGCAGCGGCAGGTCAGTGAGTATTGCATCCGGAAAGCCCTTGCCTCCATACCGGAGGAAGATTACCTTACCAGGCTGGATAAACTCGCGGAATCAAAATGGGAGTCGCTGGCGGGGGAGGAAGACCGGATGGCGAGGCTCAGGAAATTCCAGGACTACCTCTTAAGGAAAGGGTATGAATGGGAACTGGTGCAGAAACAGATAAATAAGTACCGGAAGCCGTGAAGGGTGAAGGGTCGGATTAAGCCTATCTTGTTTAATTTCGGTAATTGCTGAACGAATGCCAACGCAAAATGTCAACACTGCATATCACCACTATACAAACCAGCCTTTTTTGGGAAGACAAGTCTGCCAACCTTCTTATGCTGGAAGAAAAGATCAGGGGAGTGAAGGAAAAGATGGAAGTGGTGGTTTTACCGGAAATGTTCAGTACCGGATTCAGTATGCAACCTGCTAAGCTCGCCGAAACCATGGATGGGCCAACCATGTCCTGGATGAAACGGGTGGCCGCCGAAAATCGCATAATCCTTACCGGTAGTATCATCATCCGGGAAGGGGATGCATTCTATAATCGCCTGGTATGGATGCTACCGAATGGAACTTACGGTTCTTACGATAAAAGGCATCTCTTCGGCTTTGCAGGTGAAGACCAGCACTATGCCCAGGGCACCAAACGATTCATTGCTTCCGTAAAAGGTTGGAAGATCAACCTGCAGGTTTGTTACGACCTCCGCTTTCCCGTATGGGCCAGGCAGCAACAGAATAGTGCGGAGGATGAAGTTAGCCTTCTCCCTGAATATGATGTGCTGATCAATGTGGCCAACTGGCCGGAACGAAGGAGCCATGCCTGGCGAACCCTTCTAACAGCCAGGGCGATAGAGAACCAGTGCTTTGTGGTTGGGGTGAACAGGGTCGGCAAAGATGGAAATGATATCTACCATAGCGGCGACAGTATGGTGCTCAACCCGATGGGTGAGGTCATTTACCACAAGGCCCATGAAGAAGAAGTGCACACGGTTGTTTTGGAAAAGAAGGAATTGGAAGAAACCAGGGCCAGGTTTCCATTCCTGAAAGATGCGGACCAATTTGCCATCCTCGAACAATAATACCAAGATGAGTCTACTTACCAGGTTTACCAATGGAAGGGTCTTTACCGGAGAACATTTTGTAGAAGCAGATGTATGGGTAGAAGCCGACAGAATTATATCCCTCGGAACAAGGCCGGAGTCTGCCCTGCAGGTAAAGCCAATCGACCTTCAGGGTGACAGCCTGGTCCCTGCTTTTATTGACCTGCAGATCTATGGTGGAAACGGGGAATTGTTTGGGGAGCATCCATCGATTGCCTCCCTCAGGAAAACGGTGGAGTATTCCGTTGCTGGTGGTGCTACCTTCATTCAGCCCACGGTTGCGACCAACACCAATGAAATCGTATTTAGTGCAATAGATGCGATCAGGGAGTATTGGAAAGCGGGAGGTAAAGGTGTTGCAGGGCTTCACCTGGAAGGGCCCTTCCTCAATCCCTTGCGCCGCGGGGCCCATGCTGTGGATTGCATCCAAACACCGGATCCAGCGAATATCAGGACCATCCTTGAGTATGGCAAGGGGGTGGTTACCATGATGACCATTGCCCCTGAATTGTTTTCGGAAGAAGCACTGCAGGTAATACAGGAATACAACCTGAAACTCTCGATAGGCCATAGCAATGCCACCTATGCCCAGGCCAACCAGGCATTTTCATCAGGTATCCCAACCTGTACCCATTTGTTCAATGCCATGTCACCCCTTCACCACCGCGAGCCCGGGTTGCCTGGAGCAATCCTTGACCACGCAACCGCCTGCTCCAGCATTGTTCCCGATGGCTTTCATGTGGATTGGCCGATGGTCAGGCTGGCCAGTAAACTAATGCAGGAGCGCTTGTTCATCATTACCGATGCAGTCACCGCCAATCCTACCGGCAATTATCCCCATGTATTGAAGGAAGACCGTTATGTTCTACCGGATGGAACCCTATCAGGTTCGGCATTGACCATGCTTTCTTCCGTGAGGAATTGCATACATAAGGCAGGGATCGCTGAACACCTGGTCTTACAAATGGCATCCCTTATACCGGCAAGGGTAATGGGTTGGGACCATGAGCGTGGCCGTATCCGGAAAGATTACCGGGCCGAGCTTCTTCGACTGGATCATAACTGGGAACTGAAGGGCATTTACAGCAACGGGGAATGGCAGGAATTAATTTGAACCCCTATTTACGGGGGCTTGCGACCTATTAAGGATCAGTTTCCGCAGGTATTCAACTTTCGGGTCAATGTTTTCCCTGACGGATTGGGTGGTTGGCTTTACTTCCACATCAGGCAACACGCCCCTGCCATCCTTGACCATATCCTTATTGATCACCAACCTGAATTTGGGCAACCGGAACCTCACACCGGTTTCCGGAAGGGTAACATTGGGAATGAACCAGGCATTGTTGCCATAGGCAGCGCCACCGGTCTCTTCACCAATGAGCAATACATTGGGCTGCCCTTTAACTGTCCCCGCAAAAATTGCCGTAGCGGAAAAGGAGTTCGGGCCAATGAGCACATATACATTACCGTTATAGTGGCCATTCCTTTTGGGTTTGAAATGATGCCGCTCGAAATAGCCGAAATGATAGTTCCCGTCCTTCCTTTTCCGGGTGATAAAACTGAAAAAGATCCCGGTAATGCTATTGTACTGTACATAGTCACCGTACTTACTTCGCTTACTCACGGCATACAGGGAGTCAGCAACCTTGAAGGGTTTATCCAGGATATAGCGCGTGAGGATATTGGAGTTCGACACATTTCCCCCGCCATTGCTACGGAGGTCGATGACCAGGTGCCGGATACCCAATTTCCTGAGAGCATGGAAACTCTCTTTGAAGAAGGCAGGTAAGCTGTAGCCATTATTAAAGGTATTGACCGTCATGTAGGCGGTGGACAAAGCCGTATCGAACTGGATATTCCTTGCACTCAAAAGCCTTTCTTCCTTTACTTCCTTTTTCCGGAAAGGTTTTCTCAATACTTCTATTGCTGGTTTTTTAGTGGTATCTGCCGGCTTTGGAGGCTCTACCAGCCGGAACCTGGTTTCTTGTTCCATGCCAAGGCTGTCAATATAACCCAGGGAGTATTCCTTTTGCCAGCCCTTCACCAACCTCAACCAGCCTCCCAATGCCCCGCGGTTACTCAATGCCTGCCTGAGGTAGGATTCATTGTAACCATCGTTGGGGATATATGATTTGAGCGTATCCAATAGCTGTGGTAAGGGTTCCCCATTCAGCCTGGTCAACCTTGTTCCCCTCTTGAGGGTGATATTGCTTCGCTGCAGGGTATTGTTAAGCAGTACCGTGTCCTGTTCCAGCTCTTTGATCGAGATCGGAAAGGAAGGAAGCCTTGCCGTATCCAGCCAGCGGGTATATTGACGGGAATAGCGTGTACTGGTATGACCACACCTTACCTTGGCCAATACATAGCTGAGTACGGAACGGAAGGCCGGCTCTGTCATGGAATCCTTCAATAAAGCATAACCCTGGTCAAAATAAACATCCATGCTGTCCTTGGGGGTATACCAATACAGTCCGGGGTGGGATTCTTCCAGTATATTCCGGAAGAGGGCATAGTCCTTCTTCAGTTTTTCCGGTGCGTATTTCCTACCGGGATCAAAAGCAGACCTGGTACTGCTGCAGGAAGCCAGCAGTACGAATGCAAGGATTACCAGGATGGCGGATAAGGAATGCTTGGTGATCGGCATGGCCTAAAGATAATGCCTACTGTTCTTTAAATGCATTCCATCCCTGGGCTGTCAATTTGAACTTGTTTCCCCCTTTTGTAAGGATATGGCTTCCCTCTTCAGCTTCTGTCATGTAACCAATCACAATGATCTCTTCGCTCAGGATGACCTTCTCATAATCTTCCTGCCTGATGGTAAAGAGTAATTCATAGTCTTCACCGCCGCTTAATGCACAAGCTGTTGGGTCAAGACCGAATTTGAAGGCTGCCGTCCTCGCGTCCTCATGGATGGGGATCTTTTCTTCATACAACACACAACCCAGGTTGCTCCTGGTACAAATGTGCAGGATATCAGAACTGAGTCCATCACTTACGTCCATCATGGCAGTCGGGGTAATGGATTGTTCTGCCAGGAAGGCGATGATATCTTTTCGCGCTTCCGGCTTCAGCAGTTTGCCGACAATATATTTTTCGTTTTCCAGGTCTGGCTGGATCTGTGGGTTTTCGAGGAAGATCTTCTTTTCCCTTTCCAATAGGGTTAATCCAAGGAAGGCACCGCCAAGGAATCCACTCACACAAAGCAGGTCGCCCTTCCTGGCCGTACTGCGCTGAACAAACTGGTTCGGGGCAACCTCGCCAATGGCCGTAACATTAATGACAAAGCCCAACCTGGAAGAACAGGTGTCACCACCTACCAGGTCAACCCCATATTGTTCACATGCGGCATAGACCCCTTCGTAGAAATCATCCATGGCTTCCACGCTGAACTTGTTGCTGATGGCCAGGCTGATGACCACCTGAGTAGGCGTCGCATTCATGGCATAGATATCGCTGAGGTTCACCACCACGGATTTGTAGCCCAGGTGTTTCAGCGGGGTATACATGAGGTCGAAGTGAATGCCTTCCACCATCATATCTGTTGTGATCACGGTCTGTTTGCCATAATGATCGATCACGGCGGCATCATCACCAACCCCAATAACGGAAGAGGAGTTATGAAATTCGATGTTCCTGGTAAGGTGGTCGATCAGGCCAAATTCACCAAGACTGGATATCTCTGTACGGGATTCGCTCATATCTCTTGAATTCTAAGTAAAAAAATCATTACCCAAAGTGAAGCATCACTTTACGGGCAGCTCACCTGAGAGCCACTGCAGCATTTCATCATGGATCTTGCCATTAGTGGCCAGGAGGTGGGGCTGATAGGGCGAATAGTAGTTGCCCTTGAAATCTGTAACTTTTCCACCTGCCTCTTCCACCATCAGGAAACCTGCTGCACTGTCCCATGCCTGAAGTTTGTGTTCATAGAAACCATCGAAGCGGCCTGCTGCTACCCAACAAAGATCGATGGCTGCAGAACCCAGGCGACGAACCGGGATACCTTTGCGGATAAACCTTTCAAAACATTCAAGGGGTCCGTTTGGCATATCCAGGTAGGTATATGGGAAACCGGTCACCAGGCAAGAGCTGGCCACATCGGATTTTTCACTCACCCAGATGGGATCACCATTCAGGGTAGCGCCCTTGCCCTTTTCCGCCAGGAAGAACTCTCCGATGAAGGGGTTGTATACGGCACCATGGATCATCTTGCCATCTTTCTCAATGCCTATGCTCACACAACAGATGGGGATACCATTGGCAAAGTTCACTGTGCCATCGATGGGGTCAATGATCCACTTGTAAGTGGAGTCCTGGATGATCTCACCGCTTTCTTCACTCAGGATGTAATGATCCGGGAATGCTTCGCGGATCACTTCGAAGATCACTTTCTCTGAAGCGTGGTCCGCTTCTGTAACAAGGTTATTGACACCTTCCTTGTTGGAAATCGCCAGGTCCTTGTTGTTGAAAAACTGCTGTAGAACAGCAGCCCCGGCCCTGGTTGCTTTGATTAGGGTTTCCTGTAACATGTTGCAAAAGTACAGTTTAAGCTTCAACCACTTGGTCATCCGCCAGGTGGTTCATCCTTTTTACGGATTTTCATGCCTAGATTTGGTGCCATGTTGTTTTCGGTTATCATTGTCAATTATAATGTTTGCCATTTCCTGGAGCATTGCCTGAGATCCGTATGGAAAGCACTGGAGGGAATGGACGCAGAGGTGATCGTAGTGGATAATGCCTCAACCGATGCAAGCGCTGCATTGTTACCGAAACAGTTCCCTACCGTTCAGTTCATTTGGCTAAAGGAAAACCTTGGATTCGGCAAGGCCAATAACCTGGCCATGGAAAAGGCGAGGGGACAGTATTTACTGATATTGAACCCTGACACCCTTATTCCCGAAACTTTTTTCAAACAATTCCTGGAGAAACAGGGAACCCACAGGATCAATGGCGCCACTGGTTTCCGGATGATCGATGGTTCCGGTGCATTCCTGCCCGAATCAAAAAGGGGGTTCCCGGATGGCATGACCTCATTTTTCAAGATGAGTGGCTTCATCAGGTTGTTTCCCCGGCATCGAAAGATTGCTAAATATTACCTGGGACATCTTTCGCCCGCAGAAGACCATGTGGTGGAGATCCTTGCAGGGGCCTGTATGATGATACCGGCCGTGGTTTACCAACAGGTAGGTGGATTCGATGAAGCCTTCTTCATGTACGGGGAAGATATCGACCTGAGCTACCGGATCAGTGAGGCCGGCTTTTCCAATTATTACCTTTCTGAGCCTTCGCTTATCCATTTTAAAGGGGAAAGCACCCGCAAGGACCAACAATATGTCAGGAGGTTCTATGAAGCCATGATCATTTTTGTGGACAAACACTTCAGGGGAGGCTCCGCTGCCTGGAAACTGCTGATGCGGGGTGGTATCCTGCTCAGTGGTTCATTGTCTGCGATCAGGAATGGCCTGAAAAAAGCGCCCAAGCCTATAGGTAAGGAGAACTGGAAACTTATGGGTGACCCGGAAACTATTGCATCCTTAATGCAAAGTGAGTTTGCCATACCGGAAAGCCCGGAGGGGAAATTTTCCTTTCCCCAACCTGAAATGGTAACCGGGCATTCCGGACCGATAGGAAAGGGATCGGTATTGGTGCTTTGCCTGGGGGAACAGTTTACCCTGAGACAGGCAATGGGGATAATGGAAGAACATGGCCCCGCCAATAGCTATCGTTTTTACTACCAGGGCGCGGCTTCTGTAATAGGCAGTGACAGCAGTGACGAGAATGGCCGGGTATGGTTGTTAAAATAGGAAACTATTTACCACTTATTGCATTTTTGGGAGGCGAATGACTAATTTTGGATTTCACCCAAAGCTTGTATTGCATCAATGGCGCTGATTGATATTCATTTACCCAAAACGATTGCCAAAGCCCTAAGGTTGCCGGAGAGCTCCCCACGCCGACAGCAGCTAAAGGTCCTCAAAAAATTATTGAAGAAGGCAAGGTTTACCGAATTCGGGCAGCACTACCGTTTTGATGAGATACTGATGAGCAAGCACCCTGGAAAGAAGTTCCAGCAATTGGTGCCCACCCACGACTATAATGGCATTTACAAGGCCTGGTGGCATAAGACCCTGGAAGGGAAAACAGATGTCTGCTGGCCTGGAAAGATCAAGTATTATGCCTTGTCATCAGGAACTTCTGAATCTTCCAGCAAGTATATCCCCATTACTGAAGACCTGTTGAAGGGTAACCGGCTGGTAATGGTCAAACAATTGTTTTCCCTGAGGAGCTACGAAGGCATTTCCTACAGTTCTTTAGGAAAAGGCTGGCTGATGCTGGGGGGAAGTACCCAGTTGCAAAAAGGCCAGGGTTATTATGCCGGCGACCTCAGCGGGATCACGGCCAAGAAGGTACCTTTCTGGTTCACTCCTTTTTATAAGCCGGGCAAGAAGATCGCTAAGATGACGGACTGGAACGATAAGATAGATGAGATCGTTGAGCAGGCGCCTCGTTGGGACATCAGTTTTGTGGTTGGGGTTCCGGCCTGGATACAGATGTGCATGGAAAAGATCATCGAGCGCTATAACCTGAACACCATCCACGATATCTGGCCCAACCTTTCCTTCTTTGTTCACGGGGGTGTTTCTTTTGAACCCTATAAGAAGGGTTTCGAGAAATTATTGGCCAAACCATTGACCTATATTGAAACCTACCTGGCGTCGGAGGGATTCCTTGCCTACCAGGACAGGCAATATGCCAAAGGCATGCATCTCTCCATCAATGACCATATCTTCTTTGAGTTTGTACCCTTTGATGATGAAAATTTCGATTCGGAAGGGCATATGGTGGCCAATCCCAAATCCTACATGATCCATGAGGTGGAAATGGGAAAGGATTATGCCATCCTGATCAGTACTTCGGCAGGTGCCTGGCGTTACCTGATCGGAGACACGGTTCGTTTTGTAGACCTGGAAAGGAATGAGATCATCATTACCGGCAGGACCAAGCACTTCCTCAGCCTGGTAGGCGAGCACCTGAGTGTTGACAATATGAACAGGGCATTGCAAATCGCTTCGGAAGAGCTGAATGTATCCATACCGGAATTTACGGTTGCCGGTGTTCCGCACGGGACCTTCTTCGCCCATCATTGGTATGTGGCGTCCGATGATCATGTTGACGCGGAGCTCCTGAAACAAAAGATCGATGATCACCTTAAGGTGCTCAATGATGATTATGCCGTAGAGCGAAGGAGTGCTTTAAAGGAAGTTTACCTGGATGTTTTACCGGAAGCGCAATTCATGGATTTCATGCGGTTGAAGGGAAAGGTTGGGGGGCAGCATAAATTCCCCAGGGTATTGAAAGGAAAGATGCTGGAAGACTGGCAGAAGTTCCTGAAGACCGGCAGCATCTGACGCAATTGATCCCTTAGAACCATCCCCTTTTCCTGAATACCCATAACATCCAGATGGGGATGATCAGCATCAGCGTGACAGCAATATAGAACCCGTAATCATTGTGCAGGTAGGGGATCTTGTCAAAGTTCATCCCGAAAATCCCCCCAATTACCGTTGCTGGTGCCAGTAAGCAGGTCACGATGGCCATTACCTTCATCACTTCATTCATACGAAGGTTGACGTTGTTGATGTATACATCCTGCATGTTCACCATGATATCGCGGTAGTTCTCGCTCAGGTCGTAGGCTTGCATAATATGGTCATACACATCCTTGAAATATTTGGTTGTGCGATCGTCCAGCAGGTCACTTTCACTCCTGATGATGCCGCTGAGCAGGTCACGAACGGGCGCAATATTGCGTTTCAGGACAATGAGTTCTTTCCTCAGGGAACTGATCCTGGCCAGTGCCCTGCTGTTGCTGCCCCTAATTACCTGTTCCTCCAGTTCTTCGATCCGTTCCCCTAGTTTTTCCATTACCAGGAAATAGTTGTCAACGATCAGGTCGAGCATAGAATAACAGAGGTAGTCAGCAGTACGTTGGCGGATCTTTGAAGACGATACCCTCAGTTTATCCCTTAGGGGGTTGAATACATCGCGGGAAGCATCTTCCTGGAAGCTGATCACAAAATCCTTACCCAATACTATGCTGATCTGTTCCTGTTCAACCGTTCCTGATTTTTCATTGAAGTACAACATGTTCAAGAGGCAGAAAAGTACCCCCTCCACTTCATCCATCTTGGGGCGCTGGTTGATGCTGAGGATATCCTCGATCAATAACGAATGGACCCCATAATGGGCACATACTGCTTCAACATCTACCTTGCGGATACCGTCAATATTGATCCAACTGATGCGGTTGCTATGCCTGAAGGAAAAACAGTCGGTCACATTATCAAATTCATGTTCTTCTATATGTGTGGTATCATAGTCATACACATAGGACCTGACCACCTTGGCTTCCTCACGGTGTGGGATAACCGTAGGATTCATGTGCAGGATCTCCTTGGTACGGCTGGTGCCGAACAAGGTATTAAGGCCAAGGTATTTGAGGTATTTGGGAGTAGTCATGATAATGCAGCCGTTAAAAATTCTACCCTAAGCTAACTAATTCATGGATGGGAGAAAAGAGTTGGCCACCTGACCAGGGCAATGTACTATCTGGTCCTAATAAAAAAGGGTAAATGGTGTTCACCACTTACCCTTGCCCACCAGTAGGGGGAGCTTATAATCTTTCGTAGAGTGCCCTGAGTTTTTCCCTGGTCATGATCTTTTCCCAATCCTTACCGAGGGCATTTTCCCATAAGGGCTTCATACCCAGGGAAACATTGATCATGGTGTCAAACTGCTCATCAGTAAGGCCTTTACAGATGCCAACAGGGATATCTATCTGGTTCTTCTCCACCATACGCTTGAACTCAGCAACGCCGGCCGGGTAGTATTCTTCCAGGTGGTTCATCACAATACAGTTGCCAATGCCATGCTTGGTACCCAACAGGTAGCTTAATCCATAGCTAACGGCATGGGCTACACCCACCTGGCTGTAGGCAATACTCATACCTCCGGCATAAGATGCCATCATCAGTTTGTCATCGTGGGCATCGGTCCATTCGCCATCTCCCAGGAATACTTCCTGGCAAAGCTGGAGGGCCTTCTCGCCATAGCTTTTGCTGAATTCATTAAGGAAGGTGCCTTCCAGGCTTTCAATACAGTGGATATAGCAGTCCATGCCCGTATAGAAACGCTGGTTCCTGGGGGCATTGGTAGTGAGCGCGGGGTCAAGGACGATCTGGTCGAATGGCGTGAAGTCGGAATTCATTCCCAGTTTCCTGGTAGGTCCGGTCAATACACAGGTACGGCTTACTTCAGCGCCGGTACCGCTGAGGGTTGGGATACCCGCTTTATATACGCCCGGATACTTCACCAGGTCCCATCCCTGGTAATCGGCTGAAGAGCCGGGGTTGTTCATCATCAGGGAAACAGCCTTGGCCAAGTCCATGGTGCTACCACCACCAATACCAACGATCCCGCTAATGGTGCCGAACTCCTGCTTCAACTGATCAGCCAGTTTATCAACCTGGCTGGTCTTGGGTTCATAGGTCACATCTGCGTAAATGACCTTGTCCCTGCCACGAAGGGGAATACGGTTCACCAGTTCTTTTCCTTCAAAGAAATGGTCAACCAGGAAGATCATCGGGGCATCACCCTTACGATTAGGAGCCAGTATTTCATCAAGTTGGTCAAAGCTACCGCGACCAAAGACCACATAGCCGACCATTTTAAAGTTCCGGAATTTCATATGCACTTTGTTTTAGCGAATGCCATGACCAATAATTCCAATGCCATTCATCCGCGTGAGCGAAGGTAATGAATTTGGGATTTGGCATCGGGATACCAAATTATTCCCCACCTTGGAATGGATGGATTATTTTTATGCCCTGGAAATATGACAGAAGCATTATTGAAAGGATTGGCATTGGGTTGCATACTCGCCTTATCGGTGGGGCCTGTTATATTCACCATCATCAAACAGAGCCTGAACAATGGAAAGGAGGGAGGGCTGAGTTTTGTTGCAGGTGTTTGGGTTAGTGATATTGTCCTGGTGGTCCTGAGCAATGCGTTCTCAGAATGGGTAAAGGCTTTGTTGGCCTACAAGAAAATGATCGGTTATGTGGGAAGCGGGTTCCTCATAGCGATGGGCTTGTTCTACATTTTCCTCAAAAGGGTAAAACTTTCAGCGGACGGGGACCCCTCAGAGCGTTTTCGCAAAAGGGATATGGCCAAGATCTTCAGTTCAGGCTTCCTGATCAACACCCTGAATCCGAGTGTGATTCTCTTTTGGCTGATCAATGCAACAGCCTTTGCCGTTACCCATACTTTCCAACAACGTGTTATTATTTTTTCTTCCTGCATCCTGCTGAACATCCTCGCTGATGTACTAAAAGTAGTGATGGCAGGTAAACTCAGGAAGAAGCTCACCCTGCATAATCTTTCCCTCATCAATAAGATCTCCGGATTCATCCTGGTGGGTTTTGGGGTTGCCTTGTTATGGGGTGTGGTCTTCCTTTCCGAGAAAGTATAAAAGAACCAAGATTTCAAATGACCAGATTCCTTGCCATACTATCCTTTTTGTTCCTTGCCTTTCATGCAAGCGGACAAATGGGCGACTATATTTCCCTGAAACAACCCAACAACAGGACGGTTGCCACCTATTTCAAGGGAAGCAAGATCGCCCTTCAGCGGGTGAACGGACAGCAGATCGAAGGGTATGTGGAAATGATCAAGAATGATTCGGTATTCATCCGGGAATGGGATATCCGAACATATTATACCCAATTGGGCGTACAGTCCATTGATACCTTCGGGTACTTCATCCACAGCATGCACTATATGGAGATCTTCAAGATCTTCCCGGCGAGGAAAGAGAGCTGGAGATTTGTAAAGAACGGAACCATTTTTATGATCGCAGGCTTTGGTTATGCCATCCTCAATGTGGTCAATGGGGCCTACCTGGATGAGCCGATCACTGATTCGGAAAACCTAAAGTCCCTGGGTATAGCCCTTGGGGTGGCTGGCTTTGGTTTCACGCTCAACAGGATCGAGCACAGTAAAAAAAAGAAGGGTAAGAAGTACAAGATCGTTTATGTTAGGATGACAGATGGTAAGCCGGCATTGAACTGACCATTTTATTTAATACCTATCTTGCGGCCAGCATAACCATCAGCATCCTCGTGAAGACAAAAGGCTTAATTCCCCGCACCTGGCGTTTTTTGAAACGCGTTTTCCTGTTCCTGGTCATTGCGCAGTTCGTGTACCTGCTCCTGTTGAAGTGGGTCAATCCCCCCATTACAGTAACCCAACTCAGCAACTGGTTCCAGTATGGCTTGAAGCGTGACTATGTGGATGCGGAGGATATGTCGCGTTATGCCAAGCTCGCCGTTATTGCCTCGGAAGACCAGCTGTTTGCAGACCATAATGGGTTCGACTGGAAGAGCATTGAGAAGGCGATGGAATACAATAAACGGAAGCCCAACAGGGTCCGCGGTGCCAGCACCATCAGCCAGCAAACTGCCAAGAACGTATTCCTCTGGCAGGGCAGGAGTTGGATCAGGAAAGGCCTGGAGATCTATTTTACTTTCATGATCGAGCTGCTCTGGGGAAAACAGCGGATACTGGAAATGTACCTGAATGTGATCGAAATGGGCCCTGGTGTTTTTGGTATCGAAGCGGCTTCCCGTCATTATTTCAATAAACCCGCCAGGGATCTCACCCGGGCAGAGGCCTCAAAGATCGCAGCCTGCCTGCCCAACCCCAGGAAGTTTACCGTGAAGCCGGCCAGCCGTTATGTCAATTACCGCTCCGGACAGATCATGCGACAGATGAATAACCTGTCGGATGACCCTGATATCCTTGCCATCATCACCACAAAGTAGGGTGGCCTATTCTGCCAACAGGTCCATGGCCGGGCTGTTCTGGCTGTATAGTTTGGGATGCCAGGTAGCCAGTCCCAGTTTGGCCTTATACTTTCCGGCAGGAAGGCTGATCTTACCTTCTGGTGATGCCTGCCATTTATTCCCATTGGCTTTTAGTTGAACGGCAGACCTTGACATCAGGGAGTCGCCCTTATAGATATCAAATACCATGGCCTGGGCAGGTGGGGCCATTGATGGCTGTGGGTCATTTTGCTTTATGTCGAGGTCAAATGGTTCTATGATGCCTTCCTTTACCAGGAACTTCCTGTTGGAAGGCAGTAGTCGAATGGATGAGTTGGCATAGAAGGAATCGATTCGCTTACCAAAGGTTTCAACCTTAGCTGTAGGTATACGGGTGTGGTTATCTTCCCTGCCAAAAATGAAATCCACTGCATACACTGTCCTTCCCTGTAAGGTGGCTTCAACCGGCCAGAAATTGTAATTGTTCCTTCGGTACATGGTAGTATTGAGCGAGTAACTCGTATCACCGGTATAGAACCAATATTTGGAAGGTCGCTGGTAACTGTTCAGGAAGATCACCGGAAGGCCACCAGAGCTTGCTTTGATGGAAGATGCCCATGACCTGTTGTGGTGCATTTCATCCTTGAACCTGGCGGTAAGCGGTTTGATATCAGTAAGCAGGTAAACACGAGCTATAAGGATAAGGATTAGCGTTGGCGTGAGCAGCCTGTACACCCAGCTGGCGGCTTGTTGATGGCCGGAGAGGTAGCTATGCGATAAAATGATAAGGGGCACTAATGCCGGAACGGTCCAGTTGGCTTCGACCCTTCCTTTCAGGGTGCTGAGGAGGAAAAACAGGTAAAAGCCGACCATACTAAATTTTAGGGCCCTGGTCAGGGGATCCTTGCTCTTGTATTTGGCTGCGGCCCATAACAACAGCCATCCGATCAATGGCCCGGCCAGCAGGACCTGTCCAAGCAGGTATTCACTGGTAAAAGAAAACCGGTAAGCAGGGGCATTTCGCTCCATCAGGTGATACTGGACAGAAGGGAAGCCATGGTTATATTGCCAGATGAGGTGTGGCAGGAACAACGCAGCGCCGAATAAGGCTGCAAGATAGGCCTGCCACTGGCGGAAGAGTTTGGGGTTACTGGCAAGGGTCAGCAGGATGATCAACACCCCATGGTACTTGGAATAGAGCATGAGCGCCATTACCAGTCCCAGTAAAAGGGAATGGAACAGGTTGGAATTGTGCAGGAACCTTTTGTATTGCCAGAAGAACAGTGCAGTAAAAAAGGTGAGCGGAATATCGGGAACCGCAAGGATGCCCCCGATCTGCAATACCGCCATGGAACCAGCAATGGCATAGAAAAGCCTGTTATCTTTTTCGGGAAGTAAACGATAGACGAGGTAGAGGGTTGCCGTGTTCATCAAGGCCATGAAAAGGCGTACCCCCAGTTCATTGTGGAAGATGGCATAACCGATCTTGACCAGGATGGCGATCATGGGCGGGTGGTCAAAATACCCCCAATCCAGGTAATGGCTATAGACCCAATAATAGGCTTCGTCATCCAGCAATTCGGTCCCACCGGCCTGGATGAGGTTTACCAATAGCCATACTATAAAGAAGGCCTGAACCGGGTAGCGATTCAGCAGGTTTTTCAGGTATGCCATATCGTTATGCTAATAAAAGTAAAAGTACCCCATTTTAGGCGAGTACATATTCCTGCACGGCCGCAATTGCGGTGGCAAGGCGTTCCTCACTCCTGCCACCGATCTCTACCCAGGGGGTGGACTGGTTAACAAGAATGTCCTTGTACATATGGAAAAGCCTTTGACGGGATTCCAGGTCGGGGTATTCCCGCAGTTCATCTTCAACCCATGGAAGGTCAGTATTGCAAAGGAGATAGAGGTCGTATTTGCGTTCAACGATCTGCTCAAGGATAAATGGGTGGCATTTGCCGAAAACGAATTCACACCATACCTTCATTACATACATATCGGTATCAATGAAAAGGGGCGTTGGCTTTTCCAGGCGGTGGGCTTTCAGGTCCCTGCTATAGGTATCTTCCAATTCCAGCTGCCCCTTCGCAATGCCGAGCAGGTCTTCAAAGCTGTACTCCTTTCCATTTTCCAGGAGGTATTGCCGCGCGTACTCCGGACACCACTGGGAATTAAAATGTGTGGCCAGCTGGCTGCACAAGGTGCTTTTGCCGGTAGATTCAGGTCCTATGATGACAACCTTTTTTAACATGATCGACCAGTAGAATTCAATGGGTTCTTAGCAAAGTTGATGAAATTGGCCTATAAGAGTGTCATGGTACGTTCAATTCCTTCCAGACCTTGAAATGGATTTTTTGTTCCATTCCAACAAGCCTGCTATGGCCAGGATGAGCAGGACGAGGTATTGAAAGCTGGTGAAGACATAGCCTTTGGTGAAATACAAGGGAATGGATGCGATATTGGTTGCGATCCACCAGTACCAGCTCTCCACCTTTTTGCGCGCCATCAGCCACATGCCGGTATAGGCTGTTGCACTGGCAAAGGCATCAGCCCAGGGAATGGCCTCGGGGGCGAAATTCTGTTTGAGGTAATTCAGTGCCAGGTAAAGGGCAAGATAGAATCCCGCAAAGAATGCCAGTTGCCGGAGCCATTCCTTTTTATTGGAATGGGTGATATGTAAGACGGTCTCATGGTGCTCGTCCTTCCTGGCCCACAGTATCCAGCCGTAGATACTCATGATGGTATAGTAAAGGTTCACACTGGCTTCACCAAACAAATGCCCCTTCAGGCTAAGGTAGACATAGGTAGTGGTATTGATCAGGCCGACCGGGTAAACGAGGATATTCTCCTTCCTGCTGAACCAGACACTGGCAATTCCTGCCAAGACAGCTATGAACTCCAGCAAACTGGTTTGCTGTAGTCCGGTGATGAATTGATGCCAGATTTCTCCCATGATTCGTAAAAATGCAGCGGAATTTTTAGATTGCCGTAAATTCTTTCTATGAGTCTTATCGCCAATAGCACGGTATTGATAACCGGTGGTGCCTCCGGTATTGGAAAGGGCATGGCCATTTCATGCCTGGAAAAGGGTGCCTCCAATGTTATCATTTGGGATATTGATGAGGCTGGAATGGAAAAACTTGCTGTTGAAATGGCGCAGCAAGGCAAGCGCATCCATACGGATAAGGTCGATGTTTCCAGTGTTGACTCCATCCAATCGGCAGCAGCAAGGGCCAGGGAGCAGTTTGGAGGGATAGATATCCTTATCAATAATGCCGGTGTCATCATTGGTAAGCCCTTCCATGAGCATACCCACAGGGATATCGATTTTACCATGAGTATCAATACCGATGCCCTGATGCATATTGCGCTGGAATTTGTTCCGGGCATGATCAGGAACCGCCGCGGGCATGTGGTGAACATTGCCTCCGCTGCGGGAATGAGCCCTAATCTTCGCATGAGCATTTATGTTGCCAGCAAATGGGCGGTGATAGGGTGGAGCGAATCCTTAAGGCTTGAACTGGAAGGCATTTCCCCCGACCTGCATGTAACTACCGTAACGCCATTTTATATTAACACAGGAATGTTCAGCGGGGTGCAATCACCCTTCATCCCCATCGTTGAGCAGGATGTGGCCGTAAGGAAGATCATTAAAGGCATTGAGCGGAACAAGATCTTTGTAAGGATGCCAGGTATCGTTTATGCGTTACCGTTATTCAGGGGAATCCTTCCGCAGCGCTGGTATGACCTGATCGTAGGAAAATGGCTGGGTATCTATAAATCAATGGATACCTTCAGGGGCCGTAATTAATAACCGATTAAAACAAGAACATGAATATAGCAGTATTAGGTTCCGGAATGGTTGGACGCGCCATTGCGCTTGATCTCGCTGAAAGGCACCAGGTAACCTCATTCGATCTCCATGAAGCGCCCTTGCAGGTATTGCGTGCCCGGAATGCCTCTATCCACACCCGGGTGGCTGATCTTGGGCAGTTCAACCTTTATACCGATTGGTTGCAGCCATTTGACCTGGTGGTAACGGCTGTTCCCGGGTTCATGGGATACAGGGCCCTAGAAGCAGTAATTGATGCCGGTAAGGATGTGGTGGATATTTCCTTTTTTCCCGAAGATGCCCTGCAGCTCCATGAGCTGGCGGTGAAAAAGAATGTTACCGCTATCACCGATTGTGGTGTGGCGCCTGGCATGAGTAATTTCATTATTGGCCGCTATAATGAAGAGATAAAGGTGAATGCATTTGAGATCTATGTAGGCGGTCTTCCCAAAGTGCGTAAGAAACCTTTCGAATACAAAGCTCCTTTTTCCCCGGTGGATGTGATCGAGGAATATACCCGTCCGGCCAGGTTAAAGGAGAACGGACATATTGTGGTGAAGCCGGCCCTTTCCGAAAGGAATTACATGAACTTCGAAGGGATCGGCACATTAGAGGCCTTCAACACCGATGGATTGCGGAGTTTGCTCCACACCATGCCCCATGTTCCCAACCAGAAGGAACAAACCCTTCGCTACCCTGGCCATGTTGACCTGATCCTCGCCCTGCAGCAGAGCGGCTTCTTTGGCCATGAGCCGGTGGAGGTGGATGGCCATTCCATCAGGCCCATTGACTTCTCATCCAAGATCCTTTTCAAGGAATGGAAACTGGGTCCGGATGAAGAAGAGTTTACCGTGATGCGGGTGATCGTTGATGGTGAGAAAGATGGGAAACCGGTAAGGGTGACCTATGACCTGCTTGACCGTTATGACCCGGTCAGCGGCATTTCCTCGATGTCCAGGACTACCGGTTATACCTGTACAGCTGCAGTAGAATTAGTGGCAAAAGGTTTGTTCAAGGCAAAAGGGGTATTCCCGCCGGAACTGGTTGGAAAGGACAAAGCCTGTTTTGACTTTGTACTGGACTACCTCAGGGAAAGAAAGATAAACTGGCAGAAGGACCTGAATGGCTAATTGCCAGTGGAATGGAGTGCAGAGGCTTCAATGGTATATCTTTACCATCCGGCCACCTGAATTAATTAACCAATAAAATTTATACTATGATCCGCAATGCAACCGCAGTATGGAACGGTTCGGGAAAAGAAGGTAATGGACACCTTACCACCCAAAGCACCGTGTTGAACCAGACCCAGTATTCCTTCAGCTCCCGTTTTGAGAACGGAGTAGGCACCAATCCTGAAGAACTGGTTGCTGCCGCCCATGCCGGATGTTTCACCATGAAGCTGAGCTTTGTATTAGGCGCAGCAGGATTTACCCCTGACACATTGGAGACCAGGTGCGAAATTACCTTCGAAAATGGTGCGGTGACCAAGTCACACCTGATCCTGAAAGCAAAGGTTCCGGGTATCAGCAAGGTGCAGCTGGATGCCTGTGTGAAGGATGCAGAAGAAAATTGTCCGATCTCAAAGCTGTTGAATACAGCCATCAGTTCTGAAGTTACGCTTCTTTGATAAGGGCCATGACCAGCTATTCGCATGGTCTTTCCTAATTATTGATTGAACAATACCCTTATGGCCATGGCTGCCATGAGCAGTGCTATGATCAACCCCGAAATGGTCAACCATTTCGGGTGTTGATAATGGTTCATGATAGGCGTCTTAAATGTTGCCGCCAGCAGTATCACCAATGAAACCGGCAAGATGAATCCATTGATGGTTCCTGCCCAGATCAGCAGGCTGACCGGTTTCCCCACCCATAGATAAATACCTGTGGAAACGAGGATGAATATTCCCGTCAGCACGGGTTGGTATTTCCTGAAGAAGGGTCTTTCAGACCGGATAAAGGAAATAGAAGTGTAGGCAGAGCCGATTACAGAAGTGATGGCAGCACTCCACATGACCAAACCGAATACGCGAAACCCCAGATTACCTGCTGCCTGCCTGAATACATCTGCAGCTGGATTGGCAGCATCTAGCCTGATGCCTTTGGCTACTACCCCCAGTGCGGCAAGGAATAATAGTACGCGCATGGCAGATGCCGTAAGGATGCCCCTGATCGCCCCACCTGATACCTCCTTCATGGATGCCTGTCCGGTTACACCGGCATCCAACAACCTGTGCGCACCTGCGAAACAGATATAACCACCCACAGTGCCGCCAACAATGGTGATCACAGCGGTCCAATCGGTCCTGACCGGAAGGAAGGAGCGGTAAACAGCTTCCCCAACAGGTGGATCAGATTGGAATACCACATATATTGTCAGGACGATCATCAGGACCCCCAGGGCCTTTACAAAATGGTCCATGGCTTTATTACCATTCTTGCCGATCAGCAGGGCTATGGCGATCAAAGCACTCAATCCGGCACCAATTCGGTTGTCCATTCCTGTTAAAACTTCCAGCCCAAGTCCAGCCCCTGCGATATTGCCGATATTAAAGGCGAGGCCGCCGAAGATGATCAATGCGGCAAGAAATCCTCCCATGCCTGGGATCACAGCATTGGCAATTTCCTGGGCGGGTTTGTTGGCTGCAGAAATGATCCTCCAGATATTGAGTTGTACGCCGATGTCCAAAAGGATAGATAGCAGGATGACAAAACCAAAGCTGGCCAATAGCTGTTCCGTAAAAACGGTAGTCTGGGTAAGAAAACCTGGCCCAATGGCAGAGGTGGCCATCAGGAAGGCGGCACTCCAGAACGTTTGCCTATTAAACCTGGGGTTTTGCTGCATGGGGTGACTGGATGGTTATGGAATGGGTACGCAGTGTTTCCTGTATGGCCCTGGCAAAATCAACCGCATGCTGGCCATCCCCATGGATGCAGATGGTATCTGCATGCAGGCTTACAGTTGATCCATCAGTGGCCATTACTTTCCCTTCCCGGATAATATCCAGTACCTGGGCTGTTGCTTTTTTGGAACTATTGATGAGCGCATTGGCCTGGGTGCGGGGCGTAAGGCTTCCATCCCTGGAATAGCTTCGGTCTGCAAAAGCTTCCTCAGCAACTGTTAAACCCATGGCCCGTCCGGCTTCCACCAGTTTGCTGCCTGCCAGGCCGAAAAGTACAAGGTCGCGGTCACAGTCCCTGACAGCAGATGCAATGGCCCTGGCGATACCGGGGTCGGAAGCGGATTGGTTGTACAAAGCACCATGTGGTTTTACATGGCGCAGCCGGGCGCCTTCGGCCTTACAGATCGTTGCCAATGCGCCGACCTGGTAGATCACGAGTGCATAGATCTTTTCAGGGGCAATATCCATTTTCCTTCTTCCAAAATGTTCCCTGTCAAAAAAGGAGGGATGGGCGCCAATGGCCACATGGTATTTTTTTGCCAACTGCACGGTATGCCTCATGGTTTCAGGGTCGCCTGCATGGAAGCCACAGGCAATATTGGCAGAACTGATCAAAGGCATCAATATGGCATCGTTGCCAGTGCCTTCGCCCATATCGCAGTTGATATCGATCGTAATCCTGTTCATGAATGCAGTAACCTGAGGTCCTTTTCAATTTGATTAAATAACCGCTCCCTTTCCAATAGCAACTGTTCTGCTTCCTGGAAAGGGATCATCTTAAAATTAGCGGAATTGCCCGGTTGCATGGCTGCCAGAATGGGCAGGTCAACAGCAGAAACGCCGGCGATCCTTGGGTATCCCCCGGTGGTTTGGGCATCCGCCATGAGGACCAGGAGCTGGCCGTCGCCACTCACCTGTATGGTTCCTGGAACAACCGCGCTGGATATCATTTCCCGGCTTACAGACTTATTGATGGGGTTTCCGGAAAGGCGAAAGCCCATCCTGCTGACCATTGGGGTCAGTTTAAAAGGACGGTTTAGGAATTGCGCTTTGGCATCATCGTCAAACCAATCCCACTCCGGACCTGCAAATACCCTGATGGTGGGGCTATCGTAATCGGGTATAACCGAGTTCGACAGGCGAAAGGCGGGCTTGGTTCTGAGCTGGTCCACCATCCTTGCAGCCTGTTCTTCAAGGAACCTTGTCAAAGGAAGGGTATCGCCTTTCTTCAATAAGTCCCCGTTGATGCCACCTTTCCTGCAGGCAGGATGCAGAGACCGCGATCCCAGCCATTCCTGGGTCCTGATCCCTCCATGAATGCAGATATAGGCATAACCGCCCTTCTCCGGGATGACATGGAGCAGGTCCCCTTCCTCGAGCACGATGGGTCGCCAGCAGGGGGATGTCTTTTCATTGACCCGGACATGGTATCCGAGACCGCTAACGGCAACCAATAAGCGAAAATTTGCCTGTCCCAGGAATTCACCGGTGGCCAGTTCAACAGCAGCCGTTCCCGGCACATTGGCTACCAGCATATTGCCCAGGCGATAGGCTGCCTGGTCCATCGGGCCTCCCGTGTTGATCCCGAGATTGCGGTAACCATACCGACCGTGGTCCTGGATAGAGGCGATCCCGCATTTAAGCATCTTCATACTGGTTCAGGTATTTAAAGGTTGCGGAATCGATCCGGCTAAAACTCACCGTATCACCAGGTTTGAAAAGGCAGCAATCCCTGGCATCAGCATCAAATATTTTCAGTGGGGTCCTGCCAATGATCTGCCATCCGCCAGGGGTGGCCTGTGGATAGATTCCCGTTTGGTTGCCGGCTATGCCTACTGAGCCTGGCGCAACCCTCAAAGCGGGACTGGCCTTACGGGGAGAGGCGATCTGGTCGGGAACGGTTCCCATGTAGGGGAAACCGGGGCTGAAACCTACCATATAGACATAGTAGGTCTCCGATTCAAATATCTTGATCAGGCTTTCGCTATCCATGGAATGGGTTTTAGCTATTGGCTCCAGGTCTGGGCCGTAGCCGCCATCATAACAGACGGGAATGATGTGGTGCCTGCCTTCCGGTTGGAATTGTCCTGCCTCCAGGTTATCCCATATCCCCTGCAGCATCCTGGTCATTTTTTGAACCGGAGTTGTATGCGGTTCCTTCAAAAGGCGGATAGGATCAAAGAAAACGGTCAGGCTATTATAAGCGATACTGAGGTCCAGGAGGCCGGGTAGGGCAGCAGATCCCAGTTGAGCTGCGAGGTAAAGCAGCAGGCGATGCCTTTCCCTGTTGTAACCTTCGCCAATACTGATGGTGATGGCATGCTCAGCAACGGGATAGATGCGGATAGCGGGAAGTTGGTGCAGGTGATCCTCCGGGTCTAGTAGGTTCATAGCTATTGTGCCTTGATTCCTTCCCTTACAAGATACTGCACAAACAGGGAATAGGAAGTCCGGAAATAAAAAAGGCCACCCCAAAGGGCAGCCTTTCTAAATGAATGATTTGAATTATTCAGCTTCAGCCACTACTTCCTTCACTTCAGGGATCATGCGCTTCATCATGCCTTCGATACCCGCTTTCAGGGTGATCATGCTGGATGGGCAACCACTGCAGCTTCCCTGCAGCATCAGGTTGACCACGCCATCATTATAACTTTTGAACTGGATAGCGCCACCATCCATTTCAACGGCTGGTTTAACATAGTTCTCCAGCAATTCCTTGATGCGCTTCACGATATCATCGTCGTCGGCGGTTACTTCATTAGAGCTGGCTGGTTTGATCTGGGCCAATTCCTCTTCGTTCACCACAGCCTTGCCTTCTTCCAGGTACTCCTTCAGGAACTGGCGGATGGTCGGGATCACATCATTCC